>JBDTNP010000152.1:0-9934 GCA_039933695.1 Betaproteobacteria bacterium
AGCATCCGCTCGATGCGATACGGATGCTCGCCGATGTCCTCGAGCACCAGGATGCCGCCGGACATCGTCGGAAAATGAGACGTGCCGACCAGGTGGGCGACCATCGCCAGGTTGCCGCCCCACAGCATCCCGCTCGCGGCGAATTCCGCCGGACCCTCCAGCGCCAATTCCACCTCGTGGCTCGCGCCGGCGAGCAACGCCCAGCAGTGATCGTT
Source organism: Betaproteobacteria bacterium (assembly GCA_039933695.1). Classification (GTDB taxonomy): domain Bacteria; phylum Pseudomonadota; class Gammaproteobacteria; order Burkholderiales; family Casimicrobiaceae; genus PALSA-1003. The sequence continues at coordinate 216 of JBDTNP010000152.1, forward strand.
GGTGAACGAGGACGGCTCCGGCGCGCCGAAGTCGTAGGCAGCCATCGGCCCGGCGAAGCTCACGATTCCCGCATGCGTCCATGCGGCAAGCTGAAATGCCGTGAAGTCGCTGTGACCGAGCCAGCGCGTCTTCGATGCGGCGATCGCGTCGAAATCGATCCGGTCCAGCAGCCGCGACCACCCGTAGCCACCGCGCACGGCGATCGCCAGATCGACGCGCGGATCCGATGCCATGCGCATCACCGCGGCGAGTCGCTCGTCGTCGGTCGCCGAAAAACGCTGCCAGCGCGCCGATGCCGTCGGATCGACGATGACGCGGTGCCCGAGCGCCTCGAGGCGTTCGGCCGCGCGCGCTATCGCTTCGGGTTCGACCACAAAGCCGGCGGGCGCGTACAAGCCGATGCCGTAAGTGGGCGCCTTCATCCGTGGGCGTCCCGCCGTCGCGACGCGAAAAATTCCGACAGCAGCGCGGCGCAGGCTTCTGCCGCGACGCCGCCGGTCACTGCCGTGTGATGATTGAGCCGCGCCTCGGCGAACAGGTCGACGACGCTGCCGCACGCCCCGGTCTTCGGATCGGGTGCGCCGAACACCAGCCGGCGAATGCGCGCGTGCATGATCGCGCCGGCGCACATGGTGCAAGGCTCGATCGTCACATACAGCTCGCAGCCGGGAAGCCGATAATTGCCGAGTGCTTTTGCCGCTTCGCGCAGCGCCGCGATCTCGGCGTGCGCGGTCGGATCGTTGCCCGCGATCGGTGCGTTGCCGCCGCGGCCGACGATCGCGCCTTCGCTGACGACGATCGCGCCGACCGGCACTTCGCCTCGCGCCTGCGCCGCGCGCGCGAGCGCGAGCGCCTCCGCCATCCACCGTTGGGCGGGATCGGGCGCGCGCAACGTGGGCGACGGCGTGGCATCGCGCCGCGGGCCGGCCATCGCATTCACCCTGCCGAGCCGGCAGCGTCGGCGACGACGGCGTCGGCCTCGATCTCGACCAGCATGTCGGCATCGATCAGCCGCCGGACTTCGACCATCGCCGTGGCAGGACGGATGTCTCGGAAGGCTTCCCCATGCGCACGGCCGATCGCCTCCCACTGCGCGATGTTGGTGACGTACATGCGCGTACGCACAACGTCGCCGAGGCAGGCGCCCGCCGCGGCCAGCGCGCGCTCGATGTTGGCGATCGCCTGCTGCGCCTGCGCGTACGCGTCACCCTTGCCGACGATCGCGCCGTCGGGGCCGGTGGCTGTCGTTCCGGAGACGAATACCTGGTTCCCCATGCGCACCGCGCGCGAATAACCGACCAGCGGTTCCCAGCGCGTGCCAGTGGAAAAATTCTCGCGTTTCATCGGGTCGGCCTTTACTCCCATTCGATCGTCGCCGGCGGCTTGCCCGAAATGTCGTAGACGACGCGGTTGATGCCGCGAACTTCGTTGGTGATGCGGTTCGACACACGCGAGAGCAGCTCGTGCGGCAAGGGCGCCCAGTGCGCGGTCATGAAATCGGTCGTCTCCACGGCGCGTAATGCGACGACGTGCTCGTACGTGCGTCCATCACCCATCACACCGACCGAGCGGACCGGCAGGAACACCGCGAAGGCCTGCGCGACACGATCGTACCACCCGGCTTCGCGCAGCTCGTCGATGAAAATCGCATCGGCACGGCGCAGCAGATCGGCGTATTCGCGTTTGACCTCGCCGAGGATGCGCACGCCGAGGCCGGGGCCTGGAAACGGGTGGCGGAACACCATCGCGCGCGGCAGGCCGAGGGCCAGGCCAAGCTCCCGCACTTCGTCCTTGAACAGCTCCCGCAGCGGCTCGAGCAGCTTCAGGTGCAAGGTTTCCGGCAGGCCGCCGACATTGTGATGCGACTTGATCGTATGCGCCTTGCCGGTATTCGCGCCGGCGGATTCGATCACGTCCGGGTAGATCGTGCCCTGCGCCAGCCACTTGGCCGCGACTCCGCCGGTGCGCAACTTGGCAGCTTCCGCCTGGAAAACGTGCACGAACTCGCGGCCGATAATCTTGCGTTTCCGCTCGGGATCGGCCACGCCCGCAAGCTCGCGCAGGAACGTTTCGCCGGCATCGACCATGTCGACGCGCACGCCCAGGTGCTCGGCGAAAGTCGCCATCACCTGTCTCGCCTCGCCCTCGCGCAGCAGTCCGGTATCGACGAATATGCAGGTCAGCCGCGGGCCGATCGCGCGATGGATCAGCGCCGCGGCGACCGACGAATCGACTCCGCCCGACAGGCCCAGGATCACCTCATCGTCGCCGACTTGCGCCCGGATCTTCTCGATCGCCTCGTCGACGTAGGCCGGCATCGTCCAGTCGCCGGGGCAGCCGCAGATATCGCGCACGAAGCGCTGCAGAATCGACTTGCCCTGCCGGGTATGCGTGACCTCGGGATGGAACTGCACGCCGTAGAACCGCCGCGATTCGTCCATCATTGCGGCGATCGGTGTCGCCTCGTTGCTCGCCATCAACGCAAATCCCGGAGGCAGCGAAATGACTTTGTCGCCGTGGCTCATCCATACGTCGAGCAGGCCCTGACCGTCGGCGCCGGCGCGATCCTGGATGCCATCGAGCAGGCGGCCATGTCCGCGGGCGCGTACCGCGGCGTAGCCGAACTCCCGGGTCAGTCCGTTCTCGACCGCGCCGCCCAATTGCGCCGCCATCGTCTGCATGCCGTAGCAGATGCCCAGCACCGGCACGCCGGCCGTCCACACCGGCGCCGGCGCACGCGGCGTATCGCCGGCAGTCACGCTTTCCGGACCGCCGGAGAGAATGATGCCAGCCGGCGCGAACTCCGCAATGAACGAAGGCGGCACGTCGTACGGATGGATCTCGCAATAGGTATTGAGCTCCCGCACGCGCCGCGCGATCAGCTGCGTGTACTGGGCGCCGAAATCCAGGATCAGTATCTTGCAGTGCATGGTGGTACTCATGTCGCGGCGACGACGCGGCGCGCCGCGAAATGCCGTCGCGCCACCAGCAAGGCCACGATCTGCAGCGCCGCGCTGACATAAAAGGTCGCGCCGATGCGCCAGTCCGACGGCGGCATCCGGCTGACCAGGGCGAGCAGCGGCGCACCAATCAACGGCGCGACGACGAACATGATGCTGTTGATCGAATTGAGGGCGCCCATCGTGACACCCTGCTCGGTCGGATCAACAGCGTTCGAGACGATGCCCTGCAGCGCCGGCCCGGCGGCGAACGACAGGAAGTTGCCGATGATGATCGCGTACATCATCCAGCCGTGCTGAGCCAGGCCGTAAAGCAGGTAGGCGCAGGTGCCTATGCTCAGTCCCACCAGCACCAGGCGCACGTCGCCGAAGCGCCGAAGCAGCGCGCTGAGCAGTCCGCCCTGCACGATCGCCGCCACCAGGCCGACGCAAAACAGCGCGAAGCCGTTCTCGCGCGGCCCCCAGCCGAAGCGAAAATGCGTGTACAGCACCCAGGTCGTCTGGAGTATCAGCTGCGCCAGCACGATCAGCGCGAACACGGCGACCAGGCTGCCAATCTCGCGGTGCCGGGCCAGCGTCAGCAGCGCCGCGAACGGGTTGGCGCGCGAAAGCGCGAACGGTGCGCGGCGCGAGCGCGGCAGCGACTCGGGCACGACAAAATAGCCGTAGGCGGCATTGAGCAGCGACAGCGCCCCGGCGGCGAAAAACGGCAGATGCAGGTCGACGCTGCCGAGCAGGCCCCCCACCATGGGGCCGACAATGAAGCCGAGGCCGAATGCCGCGCCGATCATGCCGAAGCTCTTGGCGCGCCGCTCCGGAGGCGTGACATCCGAGGCGTAGGCATTGGCCACCGAAAAGCTGGCACCGGCGGTGCCGCCGATGATGCGCGCCAGCAGCATCAACGGCAGCGAGGGGGCCAGGCCCAGCAGCAGAAAATGAAGGCCGAGCCCCAGCAGCGACCAGAGCAGGATCGGCCGCCGCCCGAAGCGATCCGACAGCGCCCCCAGCAGCGGCGCACAGAAAAACTGCATGACGCCGTAGGCGACGACCAGCAAGCCATACCAGTACGCCTGCAGTTCGCGGCTGGGCGTGTACACGCCGACCAGCATCGGGATGACCGGGAGCGCGATCCCGATGCCGAGCACGTCGATGAAGACGACGACGAGGATAAAGGGCATCCCGGCCTGCCTGGCGGCAGGCTTAACTCGCTTGACCAATCGCCGTCCTTCCCCCCGGCCGCACGCTAATCGGCGCGATAGTTGGGTGCTTCCTTGGTGATCTGCACATCGTGCACATGCGATTCGCGGATGCCGGCCGAGGTAATCTCGACGAACTCGGCGCGCGTGCGCAATGCGTCGATCGTCGCACAGCCGCAATAGCCCATCGCCGCGCGAACCCCGCCCATCAGCTGGTGAACGACCGCGGCGATTGAGCCCTTGTAAGGCACCCGCCCCTCGATGCCCTCGGGCACCAGCTTTTCGGCGGCGCCTTCGCCTTCCGAATCCTGGAAATAGCGATCGCTCGAGCCTTGCTGCATTGCCCCCAGCGATCCCATGCCGCGATAGCTCTTGTACGAGCGCCCCTGAAAGAGCTCGGTCTCCCCGGGTGACTCCTCGGTGCCGGCGAAGAGGCTCCCCAGCATCACGCAGGAGGCGCCGGCAGCAAGCGCCTTGGCGATATCGCCCGAATAGCGAATGCCGCCGTCGGCGATCAGCGGAATCCCGAGCGCCGCGACGCCGTCAATCGCGTTGAGAATCGCAGAGATCTGCGGCACGCCGACGCCGGCGACGATGCGCGTCGTGCAGATCGACCCGGGGCCGATGCCGACCTTGATCGCATCCGCGCCCTGGTCGGCCAGCGCCAGCGCGCCGGCGGCGGTCGCCACGTTGCCGCCGATGACTTGCACTTTCGGATAGCGCCGCTTGACGTCGCGGACGCGATCCAGCACACCCTGCGAATGGCCGTGCGACGTGTCGACGACGATGACGTCGACGCCGGCGGCGACCAGGCCGTCGACGCGCTCGTCGGTGTCCCCGGCCGTGCCGACCGCCGCGCCGACGCGAAGCTGACCAAGCTCGTCCTTGCAGGCATTCGGATGCTCGGTCGATTTGAGGATGTCCTTGACGGTGATCAGACCGCGCAGCTCGAAGCGGTCGTTGACGACCAGAACGCGCTCCAGCCGGTGCTGGTGCATCAGCGTCTTCGCGAGCTCGAGCTCGGTGCCTTCGGGAACGGTGACCAGGCGGTCGCCCTGCGTCATGATGTTCGCGACCGGCTGGTCGAGGTTGGTTTCGAAGCGCAAGTCGCGGTTGGTGACGATGCCGACGACTTTCTTGCCGTCGACCACCGGCAAGCCGGAGATCTTGTGCTGCCGCGTCAGCGCCAGGACTTCGCGCACCGACATCGTCGGCGGCACGGTGATCGGGTCCTTGACCACACCGCTTTCGAAGCGCTTCACCTTGGCGATCTGCGCCGCTTGCGCCCTCGGCGGCATGTTCTTGTGCACGACGCCCAGGCCGCCCTCCTGCGCCATCGCGATGGCCAGGCCGGCTTCGGTCACGGTATCCATCGCCGCCGACAACAGCGGGATGTTCAGCGAAATGGTCTTGGTAAGGCGGGTCTGGAGGCTGACGTCGCGGGGAACGACGGAAGAATGGGCAGGGAGCAGCAGAACGTCGTCAAAGGTGAGGGCTTTTTGGACGACACGCATAATCACCTTTTCTCCTATGCGCAAAAGCGGATTATACGCGCCTCGTTCTATCCGGTAAACGGCCGAAGCGACCGTTTGGACTGCTGCCGGTTGACGCTGGGGAGAGAATGGCATTACCTTGTGCCCGTTCGCGTTTTTCCGGGGAAACTGGATGAAGTTGCGAAACTCGCTGTGGGTCACCGCCTTCTGCAGCGCCGCGCTCATGCTGGCCGCGTCGAGCGGCCAGGCGATCCTGTACAAATGGAACGATGAGAACGGCCGCGTCGTTTATGGCGATCAGCCGCCGGCCAACGTCAAAGCGGAGCGCGTCAATCCCGGCATCGCGCCGCCCGATCTGGGTGCGGTACGCAGCATGGCCGCCAAGGACGCCGAGATCAAAAAGCGCATGCAGGACCGCGCCGACGCCGACGCCAAGTCCGAGAAGGAACAAGCCGACGCGAAAAGAAAAGGCGATATGTGCGCGCAGGCGCGCGGCCGGATCCGAACGCTGCGCGATGATGCCAACGTTTACCGCTTCAACGAAAAGGGCGAGAAGGTCTTTTTCGAGCCCGCCGAGCGGCAGAAAGCGATCGCCGACAACGAGAAGATGATGCGCGATCTGAACTGCCCGTCGGCGCCGGTGGCGCCGACGAGCTGACGCAGCGCTACGCCCTTGCGCTGGTCTGCCTGCTCTGACTACTCACGTTAGCGGCGGCGTGCTGGCGGCATCGGAGCGGCAGGGGCCGGAGCATTGCCGGAACGCAAGTCCTTTTCCAACGCCGACTGATTGATCTTCACCTCGGCCTTCGCCCTGAGACTCGCGAGGTTGGCGGCGAAAAGCTCGCGACCGAGCTGCTCGCCCACGCGCGCCGAGAATGCCGACAGACGCGCTGTGTCCGGTGCCGGCGCCGCGATCACCTGAAGTATCTTGTAAATGACGAAGCCGCCGTCGGGTGCGGGCATGCCGACATATTGGGGAAGCTTGTCCGGGTCGCCTTGGAAGATCCGCGCCAGCGCATCGGCCTGGAACCCGGGTTGCGCCTGGTTGCGCGCCAGCGTGACGGGCTTGCCGAACATGAGCGCTGCATCCTTGCCCTGCTGGAGCAATGCGAGCTTTTCCTTGCCGGCGTTCTGCGCGAGCTCGGCCGCCGCATTGTGCTCCAGCTGTAGGCGTATGTCGGCCTTGACCTCGTCGAAGGCACGCGGCGCCGCGGGCTTGTAGTCGATCACGCGCGCCGCCATCATCGTGTTCGGCGCGACTTCGATGGCATCAGTGTTCCGCTTGGTCTGCAGCGAGTCCGGGCTGAATACCGCCTGCACGAACTTGGGATTGTTCTGGCCCAGAGGCTGCAACTGCGCGCGCGTCAGCCAGTCGGTCGTCTGCACCTTCAGGTTGAGCGCCTTGGCGACCGGCTGCAGCGATTCGGCCTGCTCGTAGACCAGGTTTTCGAACTGACTGGCAGCATCGACGAAGTTCCGCATCGCCTGTTGCCGTTTCAGGTCCTGCTCGATCTGCGCCTTGACCTCGTCGAAGCTTTGCGTCTTCGCCGGCTTGACGGCGGTCACCTTGATCACGTGCCAGCCGAAATCGGTTTGCACCGGCCCGATGATGTCGCCCTCCTTGCCTGAAAAGAGGGCGTCCTCGAACGGCTTGACCATCGAGCCGTCACGCGCAATGAAGCCGAGATCGCCGCCCTGTGCGGCCGAACCGGGATCCTGCGAATTCTCCTTGGCGAGCTCGGCGAATTTCGCTGGCGCGCGGCGTGCCTGTGCTGCGAGATCCTCGGCCTTCTTTTTCGCCGCGGCCTTTTCATCGTCTTTGGCGTCCGGCTTGACGGCGATCAGGATGTGGCTGGCCTGCCGCTCTTCCGCCTTGGCGTATTGTTTGAGATTCTCGTCGTATTGCTTGCGGACCGCGGCGGGATCGATATTGGCTTGCAAGCCCAGCGAATCCGGCGTCAGCGCAACGTACTCGATTTTCACCTGCTCGGGCGTCTGGAACGCGGCCTGGTGAGCATCGTAGTAGGCCTTTACCGCTGCGTCGTCGACTTTCACATCCTTGCGAAATGCGTCGGCGCCGATCGCTGCATACGCGACCTCGCGCTTTTGGTCGACCAGTCCGAGATAGCGCAGGACGTTGCTCTTGGCGACGATGCTGGCGGCGGCGATCGGCTCCTGGAGCGGGGTCTGGACCAGCGCCCGCCGCACGTCGTTGACGAACTCCGGCGAGGACTTCGGCGGACTTTGCATCGCCAGCAGCTGCTGGTAGCGCTCCGGTGAGAACTTGCCATCGACCTGGAATGCAGGGATCTCGCTGATGTACTGTCGGACCTGGTCGTCGGAGACGCGGAGGCGGTCGCGGCGCGCCTGATCGTCGAGCAGGCGCTGGCTGATCAGCTGCTCGAGCGTCGCGTACCGCACTTCCGGATTGTCGAACACCGCCGGATCATAGTTCGCACCCAGCGACAGCCGCATCCGATCCTGCTGCTCGCGGATCGCATTGGCGAACTCCGCCTCGGTGATCTTGTCGCCACCCACCCGCGCCACTTCGCCGGCCGAGGCGGTCCCCCTGAAGTAATAGTCGACGCCGAAGAATGCGAATGGCAACGTAATCAGCGCCAGCACGAGTTGCACCAGGCGCTTTTGCTTGTAGACGAAATTGAACATGAGCAGGTTCCAGTAAGGCCGGGTCAGCCCGCCGGTTTCTCCGGCGGGCCGCATGCGGGAGTAAAAAGGGCGAACTCGCGTTCGCCCTTGCATTCGATGTTGGGACCGGACGTCCGCACGCACCGCGCCAGGCGCGGCATCAGGGCGCCGCTCAGGGCGGTCCTGTCCCCGAGCCGCGTCGCCGTGGCGAGGCCGATGTTACCACTTTGGCGCGCCGATCGGGCATAGGTGCCCCGCTGCAGTAGGAGATCCTCCTACCCCGAACTCCAAAGGTCCTACGGGTTTTGGTCCGCTGGCTGATACCTTTCCGACGCCATTACGGGTATGTTCGTCACACCCTTGCACGTGGTAAGGGCCTTTGCGCGAAGACTGTAGTTCTAATCTCAAGCCCGCACGTGTCTGTGCGCTGAAACCAAAATCAGAAGGGAGTACAACAATGAGCATCATCTGGACCATACTCATCGGCTTCGTCGTCGGCCTTCTGGCGAAAATGTTGACTCCGGGCCGCGATCCCGCGGGCTTTTTCATCACCGCAGCGATCGGGATTGCCGGATCGTTGATCGCGACCTTCGGCGGGCAGGCGATGGGGTTCTACCAGGCAGGAGAACCCGCGGGCTTTCTCGGCTCGCTCATTGGCGCAATCATTCTTCTGGTGATCTATCACATGATCAGGCGTAACCCCACAGCCTAGCCGGGCGCAACACGAGGCGAGATCGATTCATTCGATGGTGCTGCAGACGAGGAGATTGCGATGGGACTGATGGACATACTGCGACAGTACACCAACGCGGCCGGCTCCAATCCGGACGTCGCACACCAGCATTTCGAAGAAGTCGCACGCACGGCGCCTCCGGATATCGTGGGCAAAGGGGTCGCCGACGCGTTTCGCGCGGATAGCACACCGCCATTCGGAGAAATGGTGGGACGAATGTTCGGCCAGTCGAATCCGGAGCAACAGGCGGGCGTGCTCAACCAGTTGCTGCGCTCGGTCGGTCCGGGCGTGCTTTCCGCACTCGGCGGCGGCATCCTGGGCCGGATATCCGCTCCGGCGAACGCCGGGTTTCCGCAGCTGACGCCGGAACAGGCTTCTCAGATGACTCCGGCGCAGGTGCAAGAAATCGCGACGCGGGCGGAGCAGCATGACCCCGGCGTGCTCGACCACGTCGGCGATTTCTACGCCAAACATCCGCAACTCGTCAAAACGCTGGGCAGTGCTGCGCTCGCCATCGCGCTTGCTGGCGTCGCCAACCGGATGCGCAGCTAATCAGGGCTCGAATCGGGTGATGATCGTGTGAGGCCGACGCGAGGGCCCCTTGCTCACGGCCCTCGCTGGCCCTGATGCTTTGTTGTGGCGGAGTGGACGGGACTCGAACCCGCGACCCCCGGCGTGACAGGCCGGTAT
>JBDTNP010000153.1:0-4266 GCA_039933695.1 Betaproteobacteria bacterium
CGCCTGGGTCGCCGCAGTCCCGAGTATCGTCCAGCGCGGTCGCTGCCGCTCGGGACGAGCGCGCCATTCCGGAGCGAGGCGACGGCCGCGGCGGATGATCGACGCACCGATTAGGGCCCGGCAAAGTCACCGATCTGGAGCAACCATGCGCGTGCACCCAATTTTCCTCGTTCTGAGTTGCCTGCTGGCGTTCGCGGTCGCCGGGTGCAACACGGGCAAGGGAGTCAACAGCGGCAGCACGCACGGCACGATGCGGGTGATCAACGTCATTCCCAATGCCGGCGGCGCGCTGAACGTCACGTTCGACAACCAGCCTTTTGCAACCGGGCTCGCGTTCGAGGGAATGACCGCATACCAGCCGATCGACAGCGGCACGCGGGAAGTGCAGATCGCCGTGGCCGGCAGCTCTACGAATGTGGTCGATCTGATACCGACCTTCCTGGCCGACAACTCGTACACCTTCGTGGCCTTTGGCGCGGTCGGAACTGCCACCGGCACGGTGGTCAACGATACGCTGACCGTCGATCCGGGCGCGGGGATGTTCGCGTTGCGCGTAATCAACGGCGCGAGCAATAACGCCGGCATCGATGTCTACGTCACTTCCCCCGGCGAAGATCTCAACACCGTCTCGCCCAGCATCGCGGGCGTCGGCTATGCCACGACCAGCGTGTTCGTCAATCTGCCGGCGGGCAGCCGGCAGATTCGCGTCACAGCCGCCAACTCCAAGCAGGTCATCTACGATGCGCCGGCGCAGGTCTTCGCCGAGCGCGCCCAGGTCGAGGCGATCGTCTATTCGCGCGGCAGCAGCGCGCTGGTCAATGTCGCCTTCCTCAATATCGACGACACCGGCACCGGATCGATCGGCAACAGCCAGCTCGCGCGTTTCAAGGTGATCAACGGCTCGATGGCGGGTTCGCCGCTGAATGTCTTCGTCGACCAGAACCTTGCGCTGTCGAACATTCCCTATGCGGCCGCATCGAGCTACCAGACGATCAACGCCGGGTCGCGGGTCCTGACGATCGAATCGGCGGCGACGCCGGGCGCCGCGCTGCTGACGTTGCCGGTGACGTTTCCGTCGGCAACCGACACGGCGATCGCCATCACCGGCCCGGCCGGCGCACTGAGCGCGACGCTGTACAGCGAGCCTAACTTTCCGGCGGCCCTGGACCGCGCGCGCGTGCGCTTCGTCAACATCACCGCCGACGTCGCGGCGCTGGATGTATTCGTCAATTTCAGCCGACAGGTGACCGGGCTGCCGATGAATACCGTTTCGCCCGGCATCGAGGTCGCCGCCGACCCGACGGCAGGGACCAGCTACGAATTCGATTTCAATGTCAGCGGATCGAGTCAGCCAGCCCTGCAGCTTCCGGGGGTTATCTTGCTGGGCGGACAGCTCTACACGATCTACGTGGTCGGGCCCGGATCCGCTCTGGCCGGCGTCGTCGTCCAGGATAACTAAAGCCGGTTCGGGCGATTGGCGGCTCGCTCTTGCACAACGAACTGACGCCAGCCAAGCCGGTATCTTCCGCCGGGGCCTACGCGGCGCACACGCCGATGATGCAGCAATATCTGCGCATCAAGGCCGAGCACCCCGACCGGTTCGTGTTTTACCGCATGGGCGATTTCTACGAGCTGTTTTATGGCGATGCGCAACGCGCGGCGCCGCTGCTCGATATCACCTTGACGGCGCGCGGGCAGTCGGCCGGGGCGCCGATCCCAATGGCCGGCGTCCCCTACCACGCGGTCGAGCAATATCTGGCAAAGCTGGTGCGCCTCGGGCATTCGGTCGCTATTTGCGAGCAGATCGGCGATCCGGCCGCCAGCAAAGGGCCGGTCGAGCGCAAGGTCACACGCATCGTGACGCCGGGTACGGTGGTCGATGCAGGACTCCTCGACGGCAAGCGCGACTGCCTTCTGGTCGCGCTCCACATGACGGCCGCGCGGGCCGGCGTTGCATGGCTCAATCTCGCCGGGGGTCGCCTGCACTTGCGCGACGTGCCGCTGGCGGAGGTGGAAGCCATGCTCGCGCGCATTGATCCCAGCGAAATACTGCATGCCGAGGACCGGGCTCCGGTCGCCTGCGCCGGCGCGCCGATGCGCGCGCTGCCACCGTGGCGCTTCGAGCGCGCCGCCGGCGTGCGCCGCCTGTGCACCCAGTTCGGCACGCGCGACCTCGACGCTTTCGGGGCCGACGATGCACCGCTTGCGGTCGCTGCCGCGGGAGCGCTGCTCGACTACGCGCAGTCGACGCAGCAGGCCGCGCTCGCGCACATCCGGACACTGACAGTCGAACGCAGCACCGATCATCTTGCGCTGGACTTCGCGACGCGGCGCAATCTGGAGATCACCGAGACGCTGCGCGGCGAGAACGCTCCGACGCTTCTTTCGCTCCTCGACCGCTGCGGCACCGGCGCAGGCAGCCGCCTGCTGCGAAGCTGGCTGGCCAATCCGCTGCGCGCGCAGGACGCAGCGGTCTTGCGCCATGCGGCGATAGCCGAGCTGGCGGCGGCAGCACCGTTGCGCAACGTCTTGCGCAAGACGCTGAAGGCGACGGTGGACATCGAGCGCATTGCCTCGCGCATCGCGCTGCGCTCGGCGCGGCCTCGCGATCTCGCCGGCCTGCGCGACACGCTGCAGCGTCTGCCGGCGCTGGCGACGTCGCTCGCCGACTGCCAGTCGGCGCTGCTCGGCGGCGCCGCGGAAGCCCTGGCGGTCGAATCGCGCTGGGCCGAGCTCCTCACCCGCGCCATCGCCGCCGAGCCCGCGGCGGCGGTGCGCGAAGGCAACGTGATCGCGTCGGGCTACGACGCCGAGCTGGACGAGCTTCGCGCCCTCCAGGACAACTGCGGCGCATTCCTGGTCGATCTCGAGGCACGCGAGCGGCAACGCACGGGAATCGCGAGCCTCAAGGTCGAATTCAACCGCGTGCACGGCTTTTATATCGAGGTTTCCAACGCCAACGTCCAGCGCATTCCGGATGACTACCGGCGGCGCCAGACGATGAAGAACGCCGAGCGCTACATCACGCCGGAGCTCAAGACGTTCGAGGACAAGGCGCTGTCGGCGCAGGAGCGCGCGCTGGCGCGCGAGCGGAAGCTCTATGAGGAGATCGTTGCCGCACTGGACCCGTCGATCGATGCCCTGCAGCGCGCCGCACTCGCGCTGGCGTCGCTCGATGTATTCGCTGCGCATGCCGAGCAGGCCGCGGCGCTGCGCTGGACGCAGCCGCGCTTTCGGCCCGAGCCGATGCTCGCGATCCGCGGTGGGCGGCATCCGGTCGTCGAGAGCCAGGTCGAGCATTTCATTCCCAACGACCTGTCGCTGGGCGTCGCACGCCGGATGCTGATCGTCACCGGCCCGAACATGGGCGGCAAGTCCACCTACATGCGACAGACGGCCGTCATCGCCCTGCTCGCGTACTGCGGGCTGTTCGTCCCCGCCGTGGAGGCCGAGATCGGCGCGCTCGATGCGATTCACACCCGCATCGGCGCAGCGGACGATCTCGCCGGCGGTCGCTCGACGTTCATGGTCGAAATGACCGAGGCGGCGTACATACTCAACCGGGCGACGCCGAACAGTCTGGTGCTTATCGACGAAATCGGCCGCGGCACCTCGACCTTCGACGGACTGGCGCTGGCGTGGGCGATCGCGCGGGAGCTTGCGCTCTCCAACCGCTGCCTGACGCTCTTCGCCACCCACTATTTCGAATTGACGGCGCTGCCGGCGGAGCTCGAGGCCTGCGCCAACCTCCATTTTGATGCGGTCGAACACAAGGACGGCATTGTTTTTCTGCACGCGGTCGAGGAAGGTCCGGCCAATCAGAGCTACGGGCTGCAGGTGGCGCGCCTCGCCGGGGTTCCGGCCACCGTGATCCGCGGCGCCCGCACGCATCTGGCGCGCCTGGATCATTTTAGCGCGCGGCGCGAAGGCGATCTGTTCGCGGCCCTCGCGCCGCCCGCGGATCCGGCTCCCGCGGGTTCGTCACTGCGCGATCGGCTGAAGGCGCTCGACCCCGACGCGATGTCGCCGCGCGACGCGCACGACATTCTCTACGAGCTGAGGCGGCTGGCCGACGACGCTTGAGATGCGGCGCGCGATACCGCGCCGCCTCACGGTCCGCACTGGTCAGTGGTGGTGGCCGTGTGCGCCGTGCACATGGCCGTGCGCGAGCTCTTCCGGCGTCGCCGGACGCACGTCGAGGACCGTGCAATCGAAGCGCAGCCGCTGGCCGGCCAGCTGATGGTTGCCGTCGACGACAACCTTGCC
>JBDTNP010000154.1:0-2122 GCA_039933695.1 Betaproteobacteria bacterium
CGTGAAAAGAAACGGCCGCCCCCTTGGGGCGGCCGCGTCATTTTACCCGCTTCAGCGCACGACGCCGTGGCCGGACGCTCGTCCCCTGCTCAGGGTGCAAAGAGAGCTGCGCAGTGCCCGGGCTGAGCCGCTGGCGATCGCTCCGCCGCGCGGGATGCACTGGTCGGGCGGCAGCGGAACGCTTTGCTCGACCTGGAGCACGAGGAGATCGAACGCGCGTTGCGCGTGGGGTTCGATCAGCTCGCGTTGCGGGAACGTGTCCCATTTTCGGGTATCCGGCGCCAAGTGAAGTGTAACGCATCGCTGGGCCGGCTCAATAGCATGCGGTTGTTGCCGACGGACCGCGCGCGCCGATCGCAGGGCTTTTGCGTTGGCAACGCATGGCGCTTCGCTTATGATGCGACCGACAGGCACGGCTCCGGTGTCGTGACCGACAATCGACAGTGCAGAAGGAGATCTGATGAAACGACCGATGCTCGCTTCGGCGGTTGCCGTGCTGGCGGCGTGCGCTGCAATGGCCGCACACGGACAGTCTGCCGTCGCAACGCTCGATCCGACGGCCGGAAACAGCGCCAAGGGCACCGTCGCCTTCGAGCAGCGCGGCGACAAGGTGTTCGTCGATGCGAGGCTCTCCGGCCTCGCGCCCGGCGGACACGGCTTCCATATCCACGAAAAAGGCGATTGCAGCGCGAGCGATGGCATGAGCGCGGGCGGGCACTTCAACCCGACCGGCAAGCCGCACGGCAATCCATCGTCGACTGAACATCACGCGGGCGACATGCCGGCGCTGGTCGCCGACCCGTTGGGCAACGCGACCTTGCAGGCAGAGCTCGCGCCGATGAGCGTCGGCGGCGGCGCGACGGACATCATCGGCAAGGCGGTCATCGTGCACAAGGATGTCGACGATTTCACGACGCAGCCGACCGGCAATTCTGGCGCCCGCGTCGCATGCGGTGTGATCCGCACGCGCTGATGGGGATTACGCCTTCGCGTCTGCGGCTGCGCGCCACCGCTGTATCGCTGGTCGGTCTCGGCCTGGCTGCCTGCGGCACGACCAACCTGCCGAAGATGAGCGACATCGTCCCTTCCACCGGCAATCAGGCCGTCGTTCGACTGATGTCCAAGAACGGGAGCGGCACCAACGGTACGGTCCTGTTCACCCAGCGCGGCGACAAGGTTGCGTTGCTGGCCCAGGTGTTCAATATCGCCGGCGGACCGCACAGCCTTTACATTCACGAGACGGGCAACTGCAGCTCACCGAACGCGGCCAGCGCCGGGCCGGTCTGGAACGCCAAGGGGGCGCCCCCCGGCGCGCGGCGCTCGGGGGAACTGCCGAACATCGTCGTGCGGCACGAGGAAAACGCGAGTCTCGAGGTCCAGGTGGCGGGCCTGTCGGTCGGCACCGGAGCGGCGAACGACGTCATCGGGCATTCGGTCGTCGTACACGGCAAGGTCGACCCCGATCCCAAGCCCGAATTCGGCGTGATCAACGACTGGGTTGCCTGCGGCGTCATCGAGCCGTTTCAAAGCCAGTGATTGCGCGGCAGCCACCGCGACGGCACCGAGCAATCGACAAGGACCGCCATGGGATTTCTCGCCGGTAAGAAAATCCTGATCACCGGCTTGCTGTCCAGCCGCTCGATCGCTTACGGCATCGCGCATGCCTGCAAGCGCGAAGGCGCGCTCCTCGCGTTCACTTACGTCAACGACGATCTGAAGGATCGCGTGGTCAAGCTGGCGGCCGATTTCGGCAGTTCGCCCGTGCTGCCCTGCGACGTGACGCACGACGACCAGATCGCCGCATTGTTCGGCGCGGTCGAGCGCGAGTGGGGCGGCCTCGACGGCCTGCTGCATTCGATCGCGTTCGCGCCGCGCGAGGCGCTGGCCGGCGACTTCCTCAACGCCATGTCGCGCCAGGCGTTCGCCATCGCGCACGACGTGAGCTCGTACAGCTTTGCCGCGCTGGCCAAGGGTGCGCGCCCGCTGATGCAGGGCCGGCAGGGGGCGCTGCTGACGCTGACCTATCTCGGGGCGCTGCGGGCGATGCCGAACTACAACGTGATGGGGCTGGCCAAGGCGAGCCTCGAGGCCAACGTGCGCTATCTCGCGCAATGCCTGGGTC
>JBDTNP010000155.1:0-4164 GCA_039933695.1 Betaproteobacteria bacterium
AGCCAGCATCATCAATGGCCGCTTCTCTACCGGCGGCGTCGGCGGCGCGGCGACAAGTTGCGCCGGTGGCGGCTGTCAACCGCTGGTCGCCGGAAACTTCACCGGCTTTTTCGCCGGCCCCAGCGGGTCCGGTATCGGCATCGACTACTATTTCAACACCCGCACAGGCAGCGTGATCGAGGGCGTCGTCGGTTACCGCAAATGCGGGACCGGCGGATGCTGAAGCGGCCGGACGCTATTTCGTAGCGAAGTTGGTCGCGCCATCCCAATCCGCCGGCGGTCGTGCCGCAGCGTAAATCGCGCAGCGCTGCGCGAAATAGGCGTAGAGACGCGTCGCCGGATGCGCGCTGGCAAGGGCGGCGAGCGAGGCCGCCGCATCAGCAAAGCGCCGCTCGCGGTATTGCAGCAGCGCTTTCTCCCACGCCGCGATTTCGCCGGCGATCGCCCCTTCCGCTTCCGGCAGCGGCTCGAATATCGTGACCGGGTTCGCCCTGCCCTTGACGCGCACGCGATCGATCTCGCGACATCGGATGTCGGGTATGGCGGCGCGCGTATCCTCGCCGATGATGACGGCGACGCCGTACTCCTTGGTCAAGCCCTCGAGCCTCGAGGCGAGGTTGACCGCGTCGCCCAGCACCGTATAAGCCTTGCGGAATTCCGAGCCCATGTCGCCGACGTTCATCGCGCCGCTGTTGATGCCGACGCCGATGGCAAGCTCGGGCCAGCCGCGCTTGTTGAACTCCGCGGACAGCGACGACATTCTGCGCTGCATCGCCAGCGCGGCGACAACGGCGTCGCGCGCGTGGTTCGGATTGTCGATCGGCGCGCCCCAGAACGCCATGATCGCATCACCGACATATTTGTCGACGGTCCCGTGCTGCGCGTGGATGATCTCGGTCATCGGCGTCAGGTAGGCGTTGAGCATCGCCGACAACTCCCGCGGGGGCAGGTTTTCCGACAGCGCGGTGAAGTCGCGCACATCGCAGAACAACACGGTCATCGGGCGGCTCTCGCCGACCATGCTGTAGCGCTCCCCGCTTTCGACCATTTGCGCGACGCGCTCGCGCGGCACGTATTCGCCGAACATCGCCGAAACCCTGCGGATCTTGCGTTCCTCTCTCATGAAACCGGCGAGCATGTTCCAGCCGAACAGGACGGCGAGCATCAGCAAGGTCGCGGCCACCGGGACGACTTCGTTCAGCTTGATCCACAGCAGCAGGTTCGCCGCGGCCACCAGGCCCATGACGGCGACGACGCCCAGGGCATTGAATACCGGGTCGCGATATGGGATGACAAACAGCACGACCAGTCCGGTCAGCAGCATGATCAGCGCCTCGATCGCGTTCGCGTTCGCCGGAACCGATTTCAGATTCTGGTTCAGCATGCCGGAAAGCAGGCTGGCATGGATTTCGACTCCGGGGAAATCGGCGGCGAGCGGCGTCGGCCGCAGATCCTGCAGCCCCTTGGCCGTCGTCCCGACCAGCGCGATCGCACCGGCGAAATCCGCCGGCGCGCTGCCGGCCAGCACGTCGGCCGCCGAGTAGTAGCGAAAGGTCTTGGGCTTGCCGCGAAACGGGATCAGCGCCGTTCCGTCCGCCGCGGTAGGAAGGGCCAACCCGCCGACATCGAAACCGTCGAGGCGGTTGTCGGAATCGAAATGAGGCGTCACCCGTTTCGCTTCGAGCACGACGCGCGCGATGGCCATCGACAGCGCCGGGTAGTACGCGTTGCGATAGAGTTCGACCATCGGAACGCGACGCACGACATTGTCGGCATCGAAGAACGGGTCGACGTGGCCACTGCCTGCGGCCGCCTGCGTGAGCTCCGCGATGGCCGCCGTATAGCCGACAGCGGGCTGGATCGGAATGATGCCGCTGCCGATGTCCTCGGCGCGGAACAGCGGCGGCGGCAGAGCGCCGATCTCCTGCGCTTCGTAGGTGAAGCCGAACCCCAGTATGACCGGCTTGCCGCGAATCGCTTCGGCGAAGCGCGCATCGAAGTCGAGCTCCGGACGCAGCCTGTCGAGCGTAGCGACATAGCCGCGGTCGTCCTTGAGGTCGCGCTGCGCCAGCCGCTCGAGGACGTCGATGCCCGACGATCGGTCCGGTTCGGCAAACACGACGTCGAAGCCGACGGCCCGCGCCTGATAGCGATCCAGCAATTGGGTCGTCAGGCGGGCCAGCTTGTCGCGCGACCACGGCCAGCGTCCTTCGCG
The DNA here is from genome assembly GCA_039933695.1 of Betaproteobacteria bacterium. Lineage (GTDB taxonomy): Bacteria > Pseudomonadota > Gammaproteobacteria > Burkholderiales > Casimicrobiaceae > PALSA-1003. The sequence goes on from JBDTNP010000155.1 coordinate 2,216, forward strand.
CTGCAGGCTGGGCTCGTTGATGTCGATGATGACGACCTGGGGATCGTCGCGATTCGGCAAGGTGAGCTTGAGGCGCGTGTCATACGAGATCGCTTCGAGCTTGGCCAGCAGCGTCGTCTTGCCGAACTGCGTCAGCGGATGCAGCAGGAAGACGACGATGATCAGCAGGCCGACGAGCCAGCGCGGCACGCCGATCAGCCACGTGGCGAGCGTCCCGGGTGCGAGACGCACGGGCGGACGGGCTAGCGGCGCGTCCGCCGGCGCAGTGCCGCCATCGCCAGCGCCGCGACCGCGACGAAAAGCAGTGCCAACCCGATCGATGAAAGCGCGGGAATCGAGTTCGCATCGGACAGCGACGCCTCGGCGCTCACTCTCCCGCCCGGCGTCAACGGCAGCAGGACGCCTTTGATCACCAGTTCATTGACCGGTCCGGCGCTCGCAGGAAGGTGCGAGCTGTCACCCGCATAGAGGGCCGACAAGGTGAACGCGTCGATCGTCAGTCCGGTCAGCCGGAATTCCGCGCGGCCGTTCGGGTCGAGCGCGCCGGAAAGCGGGGCGGCGATCTTTTCCGGCGGCGTCCCGGACGGCACTGTTTCGAATGGCGGTCCGCAGAACGTGCCGGTCCCGCGCACGCAGAGCTGGACCGTGCCCTGCGGTGACGGCGGACCTCCGGACGCGACCAGCGTGACGCTCACCGGTTGTTCGAATACCGCGACCTGCGGCAGCGCCACCAGCGACAGCGCCGTCGCCGCGCGATCGACGGTAAGCGTGTACATCTGCACTGCCGGCGCGTTGCAGGCGTTGTTTGCCATGACGGTCAAGATAGATGTCCCGGCGGCCTCCGGCGTGCCGCTGATCAGACCCGACCTCGCATCGAATGAAAGGCCGAGCGGCAAGCCGGCGACCGAAAGAACGGGCGCCGGCGTGCCGGTCGCGCTCACCGTGAATACATAGGGCGCGCCCGCGGTGCCCGCCGGTGGCGCAGCACTGGCGATCGCGGGTTCGAAACACGCCGGTTCGACCAGCAGGGTGAACGCCCTCTGCGCGGTCGTGAGCGGCGTGGGATAGGTATCGACGGCGATGACCACGCATTGAAAAGTCCCCGGTGCGCTCGGCGTGCCGGACAGCGTGCCCGTCCTCGGGTCCAGTCCAATGCCCGATCCCGCCAGGCAGTTCGCGGGACTCAAGCTCCAGTCGACCGCGTATTTGGGCAAATGACTGTTGACCGGGATGAAGCTGGAAACGAACGGACGGCCGACTTGCGCGATCAGCGGGCCGCCGACCTGAATGGCGGTGATCGCACCGACAGGGGTCGTCACTGAAAGCAGCAGCGCGGCCAGCAGCGCGGGCATGCAGCCTGCGGCGCTTCGGGCAAGACGCAGTGCGATTCCGGACGACCGAGGCATCGACGAGTCCTTGCCGGACGGGATTTGAACGGCGACCGGGCGCAACCTTAGCACATCCGCCGCTGCGCCGCCCCCTCGCCTCCCCGGGGGGCCGGTGCGCCGCCGGGCTATAATCGACCCCCGCTTTCTTCCGCCGCGTGAGATCGGATGCTGGAATCGAAGCAGCTGGCCGCGCAGCGCGGCACCGCGACGCTGTTCTCGGGCATCGACTTCAGGCTCGCGCCGGGCGACGCCTTGCTGGTGACCGGCGCCAATGGCAGCGGAAAAACGACCTTGCTGCGCATTGCGGCGGGCTTGTCGCATGCCGCCCAAGGCACGCTATCTTGGCGGGGCGTCCCGGTTGCGCCGCTCGACCCCGACCTGCGTGCGGCGGTGACGTACATCGGGCACGCCGCGGCGCTGAAGGACGAGCTGACCGCCGAGGAGAATCTCGCTTCGCAGGCTAGCCTGCACGCGGGGAACACCGGCAGCGATGCGATCGGCAGGGCGCTCGGCTTGTGGTCGCTCGAGCGGCAGCGCGCGCTGCCGGCGCGCGCGCTGTCG
>JBDTNP010000156.1:0-4797 GCA_039933695.1 Betaproteobacteria bacterium
ACCATATCCCCGTCCATCACACCAACGAGATCGCCCAGACCGAGGCGCGCGTCGGCACGCGGCTGGCCAATTTCTGGATGCACGGCTATTTTCTGCTGTCGAACGACGCCAAAATGGCGAAGTCGGCCGGCGAGTTCCTGCGCATCGAGGCGCTGATCGAGCGCGGGTACGATCCGCTGGCCTACCGTTATCTGTGCCTGACCGCGCACTATCGCAGCCAGCTCAACTTCACCTGGGAGGCGCTCGACGCCGCCGCCATCGGGCTGGACCGGATGCGCCGCGCGGTCCACGCGCTGCCCGCCGGCGGCGAGCCCGATCCTTCGTACCGCGAGCGCTTTACCGGCGTGATCAACGACGACCTGAACCTTCCGAAGGCGCTGGCGATCGCGTGGGAACTGCTGCGCGGCGATCTTCCCGATCGCGCGGTGACGCGGGCGACCTTGCTCGCGTTCGATCGTATCTTCGGGCTCGGGCTCGAGGCCTGGCGGCCGCCGGTCGAGACGGTGCCCGAAGCGGTCAACGCGCTGGCCGCGGCTCGCGCCGCCGCGCGGACGGCCAAGCAATGGGCCGAAGCGGATCGCCTGCGAGCCGAATTGCACGCGGCCGGATGGGAAATGGAAGATCGCGGCGACGGCTACCTGCTGAGGCGCAGGTAGCGGCCGAGCATCTCGCTCGCCGACCGGACCCGATGCCAGCATGAAACTCGCCACGCTCAAGGACGGCAGCCGCGACGGACGTCTCGTCGTCGTGTCGCGCGATCTCTCGCGTGCGGTCGCCGTGCCTCGGATCGCGGCCACGCTGCAAGCCGCGCTCGACGACTGGGACGCAGCGCTTGCGCCGCTTGCCGATGTGTACCGGCGGCTTAACGAGGGAGCAGTCGGCGACGCGACGCCGTTCGATCCCGTCCTCGCGCATTCACCGCTGCCGAGAGCCTACCAGTGGGCCGACGCCTCGGCCTACGTCAACCACGTCGAGCTGGTGCGCAAGGCGCGCGGCGCAACCATGCCGGCCGAGTTCTGGACCGACCCCTTGATGTATCAGGGCGGGTCCGACAGCTTTATAGGTCCGCGCGACGACATCGTCTGCGCCGACGAGGCGTTCGGCATCGACTTCGAGGCCGAGGTCGCGGTGATCACCGGCGACGTGCCGATGGGCACGACGCCGCAGGCGGCCGCGTCGGCGATCCGCTTGCTGATGCTGGTCAACGACGTGAGCCTGCGCAATCTGATTCCGGGAGAGCTGGGCAAGGGCTTCGGTTTTTTTCAGAGCAAGCCGGCATCGGCGTTCTCGCCCGTGGCGATAAGCCCCGACGAGCTCGGTGCCGCCTGGCGCGATGGCAAGGTCCATCTGCCGCTCTTGACCTTCGTCAACGGTGTCCTTTTCGGCCGCCCGAACGCAGGCGTCGACATGACCTTCAATTTTCCGACCCTGCTGGCGCACGCCGCCCGGACGCGCGAGCTCGAAGCGGGCAGCATCGTCGGCTCGGGCACCGTATCGAACAAAGAGAACGGCGGCCCCGGTCGCCCGGTCGCGCAAGGCGGCGCCGGCTACGCCTGCATCGCCGAACAGCGCACGGTAGAAACGTTGCGCGACGGCGAGCCCAGCACGCCGTTTCTGCGCTTCGGCGACCGCGTGCGGATCGAGATGCACGACGCCGAGGGGCAATCGATCTTCGGCGCGATCGACCAGCGGGTGCGGCGGGCGGATTGATCGGCGCTTTGACGCCGCGCGGCAATGCTCGGTCTGATCAGTAGAGTCGTTCGACCGGCCCGGAATAGAGCACGGGGCCGGTCGGCAGTCCGGTCGGCGATCCGCCGCGGGGCTCGAGACTGACTGCGAGAGCGGGGATGTTCTGCAGCGCCGTGCCCGCGGCAACGGGCAGCGCGATCTGTACCACGCCAGACGCGGGTACCAGCCCCAGCGGGCGCGGGTTGCCCGCTGCCGGCAACGCCCACAGCTGCAACGAACGATCGGCGCCCGGCGACAGCGGCGCAACCGCCTTGATCGTCAGCAAGCGCCCGTTGCGGTCCGCCGAGGCGAGAAATGCGGGCTTCGCGTCCTGCCCGGCAAGGACGGCCACCAGTGTCGCCTGCGGACGTTCGAGTGGCGGCGAGAGCAGCACCAGCGCCAGCGCGATCGCCGTGGCGAATCCGGTCAACGCAAGGCCGCGCCACAGACTGACGGTTGCCCAGACGGTGCGCCGCTCGGATGTGGATCCGGTGTCGGCTCGGCCGATGCGGGCCAGAATCCCGGTCCAGACTTTTTCCGGCGGCTCGACCGGCGGCACGCTTTCCGCCAGCGGCGACAGGCGATCCTCCCAGGCGCGTATTGCGGCGCCGAGCGCCGGATCGGCACGCGCCAGACGGGCGAAGCGGAGGCGGGCGCGCGCCGACAGCGTGCCCAGCACATACTGCGCGGCCAGCGCATCGGCGCGTTCGGGTGTGCGGTAGTTCATCGCAGTTGGCCGATGTCCGTCTCGCGTGCGCGCTCAGCGAGCGATGCCCGCGCCATCGAGGCAGGTCTTCAGGCGCTCCAACCCGCGCCTGATCCACGACTTCACCGTGCCCAGCGGCTCCTTGAGGTGCCGCGCGAGCTCCGAATGCGATAGCCCCTGATAGAACGCCAGCGCGATGGCCTGTTTCTGGGCGGCATCGAGCGTCTCGACGCAGCGCCTCACCGCGCCGGCTTCGGCGCCGCTCAACAACAGATCCAGCGGCAGCGGGCTTCGATCGGCAATCGTCATGGCGTGGTCCTCGTCGTCGATGCTTACCGTGTCGACATCGTGCTTGCGCAGCCGGTCGAGGCAGCGGTTGCGCACGATGCTGGTCAGCCACGTCAGAGGCTGGCTCCTGGCCGCGACATAGGAGCCGGCGTGATGCCATACGTTGACGAAGCTCTCCTGCAGCACCTCCTCCGCGGCTGCCGATTCACGCAATATACGCATCGCGACCCCATACAGATGCGGCGAGGTCATGCGGTAGAGCTGCTCGAACGCCGCCTGATCGGCCAGCGCCGTGCGCGCGAGGAGCTCCATCAGGCGCGCACTGCGCTCGAGCTGCTGCGCGGGGTCGACGATCATCGGCGCTCTTGCGCCAATGCGACGACGCGGTCATCCGGCACGGGGGCGATCCTTGCGCCACAGCACATCTTCGCGCTCGGCGCTGCGATTGAGCACCCGCGCCAGTACGAACAGCAGGTCGGACAGCCGGTTCAGATACTTTCGCGCCGGCTCGCCCACCGTATCGGTCTGCGCGAGCCGTACCAGCCCCCGCTCGGCGCGCCGGCAGACGGTGCGCCCGACGTGCGCGAGGCTGGCGGCGCGGGTCCCGGCGGGCAGGATGAATTCCTTCAGCGGCTTCAAATCGACGTTGAAGCGCTCGACCGCGGACTCGAGCCGCTCGACGTGCGCGTCGCTCACCGCGTTGTAGCCCGGGATCGACAGCTCGCCGCCCAGATCGAACAAATCGTGCTGCACATCGGTCAGGCAATTGGCGACTGCGGGCGGCAACTCCTCGGCGAGGAGCAGGCCAAGGTTCGAATTGAGCTCGTCGACCGCACCGATGGCATCGATGCGCGGCGTATCCTTGGTCACGCGCGAACCGTCGCCCAAGCCCGTCGTTCCGGCGTCGCCGGTCCGAGTGACAATTTTCGATAACCGGTGGCCCATCGCTTCCGGTGTCCATCGCGAATGAGGGAGCGGCCAGCATAGTGAATTCGTTGCACCGGGGCAAGCCGGCATCGCTCGGCGCGGCGCCGCAGGGCATCGGGCGCCGCCCTCGCAATTGTGTTTTCGGATGGATTGGTTACCATGTCGCTGCGGCTTTCGAGATCACGCCGCACGGTCCGCGATGCCCAAGCCCAGCCCTTACGAGCACGGCCTCGACAAGAACGCCGCCAACTACGCGCCGCTGTCGCCGATCTCGCTGATCGCGCGCACCGCCTACACGTATCCGCAGCAGCTTGCCGTCGTGCACGGCGACCGACGCCTGACCTGGGCGGAAACGTACGCGCGGGCGCGGCGCCTGGCCTCGGCGCTGGTGCGCGCCGGCATCGGCCCTGGGCAGACCGTCGCGGTGATGGCGTCGAACACGCCGGAGATGATCGAGGCGCACTTCGGCGTGCCGATGAGCGGCGGCGTGCTCAATACACTGAACACGCGCCTGGACGCCGAGGCGATCGCATTCATGCTCGGTCATGGCGAAGCGAAGGTGCTGCTGACCGACACCGAATTCGCACCCGTCGTCGGCGCTGCGCTGCAGAAGCTTGCGCAAAAGCCGGTGGTCATCGACATCGCCGATTCGGTGGGCCCGGGCGGCGCAAAGCTCGGCAAGCTGGACTACGAAGCATTCCTCGAAGGCGGCGATTCCGAATTCGACTGGCAGCTGCCCGCGGACGAATGGTCGGCGATCTCGCTCAATTACACGTCGGGCACGACCGGCAATCCGAAGGGCGTTGTCTACCACCATCGCGGCGCGTACCTGAACGCGCTGTCCAACATCATCGACTGGGGCATGCCGCGGCACTCGGTCTATTTGTGGACCCTGCCGATGTTTCATTGCAACGGCTGGTGCTTTCCCTGGACGATGGCGGCGAACGCCGGCACTAACGTCTGCCTGCGCAAGGTCGAGGCCAAGCCGATCCTCGATGCGATCCGAACGCACCGCGTCACGCACTACTGCGGCGCGCCGATCGTGCACGCGATGCTGATCAACGCGCCGGCGGAGTGGAAGCAGGGAATCGCACACCAGGTCAGCTGCCTGGTCGCGGCGGCGGCGCCGCCCGCTTCGGTGATCGAAG
>JBDTNP010000157.1:0-9731 GCA_039933695.1 Betaproteobacteria bacterium
GGTGCCAATCGAAGTGATGCAGCACTTGCTCTTCTACTCGTCTAAGTTCTTCCGAGAGATTGTCGAGAAGCACTTCGCTGGGCACATTAAATCCATGAATGAACACTACTTGTCATTGTCGTTCCTGGATTTGACGACTTACGCCGACAAAGTTCAGAGATCGGTATCGCGAATCAAGAAGAGTGGCAATGACAGGAAGCTGGTTTGGTTGCTTGAACGAGGAATCGCGTTCGACGGCGATTCGTACATCACCGAGGCACAGTTCACACAGAAATATCGGGGCAAGAAACGCATTCTTCCACATTTGGAGGTGAGTAACTTCGTGAAGAACGCTGACATGATCCGCATCATTCCAGTCCAAGCGCCCAGAAATTTCACTGCAGATATTTCCCTTCGCAAGGGAAATGCCGCAGATGCGTCCCTGCCAGTTCTCGTGAAAAAGACCAATGTGGAGGTTGACTATCCGTTATTGACAAAAGAACTTGCCACAAAGCTAGGCAAGGATTCGAACTGGGTGGCGAAAGCCGCCCAAGTTCTCAACCTGAAGGGGGATCCCAAGTTCCATCAGCCTATTAGGGCGGGGAACAAGACGCTGATTCATCGCTATTCAACTGCGGCGGAGGGAACACTCCGGGGTAGGCTGGCGGCTGAGCCCGATTTCGACCCTTACCATCCGAAATGAACCGTACCAACATCCGCCCTGTTTACGGCAGCGGGTTTCAAGCAGGGCGAGCTGAGCAGCTCCCAAGAGACGCGGTTGGGTACTAAGCAACGCTCGCTCTTGCATCGCGGTGAAGGACCGCTATGGTCCGGAAGCGGTCGTCAAACAAACTAAGAAAGATGTTGCGATTGCACGCATCTGCGTCGGGGGCTCTGGCATCTTCCCGATAGTAGGCGAGCAAGAACGTGCCAAAAACGTGACAGACACTACGGCTATCGGCGTGCATCCAAGGGCAAGGGCGGGCCAAAATGCACTAAATATGACGTTAAACTCGAACTCTTAATCCGTTGGTCGTAGGTTCGATCCCTACACGGCCTACCAACCTAAGCAAAGGGTTAGCTTAACCGCTAGCCCTTTATTTTTGCGCCTAGCGGGTTTAGTTGGACTGGCCCGGCCAGTGCGTCCGCATACCAAGTATGTGCGACGCCGTACCGACAACAATTCAGGCGCCGCCTATCCTCGCTCGTGTTTCAGCGGCGCGTTTCCGTCGGTGACATGAATCAATATTCTTCGTTGCCCAATTCCAGCTGTTGATCGATGAAGGCTAAGAGGAGGCTCGGTGGAAATCTCAACTCATGACCTTTGGACCGCCTTGCATGGGATGGGCTTCGGTGCGCTGTTCATGCTTGCGTTTTCAGGCGCCTTAGCCGCGCTGTATCGAACGTACGCGCCGGTATCCGCGACTCCGCCGAACAGCCGAGCGCAAAGTCTGCTGACGCTTTATCTCGTCGCCATGGTAGTCCTCGCCTGGCTCACAGTGTTCTCAGGGGCATATATCGTTTACCCCTGGTATCGCGCCGTTCCACCGGTCGGGATTACGGATCTGGCGGACTTTCCCCGGCGGCTGCTTTTGTCCAGTGGAAAAACGTCCGAATGGCATAACGTCGGCATGGAGTGGAAAGAGCATGTCGCGTGGCTGGCGCCAATCGCCATGACGATGGTGGCGTACGTAACATGGAAATACCGGCGGGCAATTGCTCAACCTCAGCACATGCGTACCGCCGTCTTGGTCTTCGCCGTGGCCGCCTTCGTTGCGACCGGGATTGCCGGAGCCTTCGGGGCCTTCCTGAACAAATACGCCCCAATACGCGGTGGCCATATCATCATCCTGATGGAGGCGGAGAAATGAATATCTCGCACGTGCAGGCTGGTCTGAGCGAACCGGAAGCCGTCGGCCCTATTCCGAACGGCCCGGGCGCTGCGGCGATTCTCGCAGCCGGTATCGGTAGCGCCGCGCTGGGAATTCTCTCCTTGGCCGGTGACGCTTGGGCTGCGATTGGTAAATCGCTGAATTTCTACAATCCAACCGGGACGCTTTCCAGCGTCACGACAGTGACGATCGTCATCTGGTTGGCGTCTTGGTATATTTTGAATCTACGGTGGCGGACGAAAAACGTTGCAGTGACGCGGGTCAACATTTCGGCTTTCATCGGATTGGCTATCGGTCTGGCGCTGACATTTCCTCCTGTCATGGACCTGATCCAGGGTAAGTAACGCAAAGAAACCTGCGGGCCTACCAGTCCCTAGCAAAGGGTTAGCTTGACCGCTAGCCCTTTTACTTTGTGGAGCTTACTGCCACCGCCCCTGACCAAGGCACACCGCCAACTTCCCGACGAGGGCGCCAGACGTTAAAATCACTCCAGGCAGCCGTCATCCGGACAGCGGCGGGCGACCAACGAGGGGATCAAACATGGCGCGTCTACATCGGCTCGGCGGAGTGACATTTCATCACGCCGGGGCGTTCTGGTTCGGCGTGGTGGCTGTCACGGCGGGGGTCATTGCCCACATCCCGATGTACATGATGGGCAAGGACGTCGGCTACCGCCTGGTCGGGATGCCCATGGACATGCCGATGATGATCGGCATGGTCGCGATCGTCGTCGGGCTGCTCTCGAGCCTCTACGGGCTCTACCCGCGGTCGGCGGAGGTTACGGCCCGCGCCGCATCCCGCATCCGCGTCAGCGCCCTCGACGATGCGCCGCTCAATCTGACCCATGTCGGTTTGCTGATCGCGATGGCGCTGGCGGTGATCATCGACATCATGAAGCCGACGGCCCTGGCATTCGTCCTGCCGGGAATGACGCTGGAATACGGGCTGAAGTCGCCGCTCAATCCCGGCGGCAGCATTCCCGTCGCCTATGTCGCGCTGTCGGGCATCACCGGCACCGTGCTTGGATCGTTACTCTGGGGCTGGTTGGGCGATCGCATCGGACGGCGCGCGTCGATCCTCTACGCGGGCATCGGCTTCATCGCCACCTCGATCTGCGGCGCCATGCCCGACTTCTCCTGGAATCTCGCCATGTGCTTCATCATGGGACTGGCCGTGGGCGGCATGCTGCCGATCTGCTATGCGCTGCTCGCCGAAGCCATCCCCGCGCGTCACCGCGGCTGGCTGATGATACTGATCGGTGCCGATATTGCGGGCGGCTACATCATCACGAGCTGGCTCGCCGCGGCGCTGGTGCCGACGTACAGCTGGCGGATTCTGTGGCTCATCGGCCTGCCGACGGGCGTAGTCTTCATCCTTCTCAATCGCTGGATCCCGGAGTCACCACGGTTTCTGCTCGCCACCGGGCGCGAGGAGGAAGCGCGGACCGTGATGGCCCGCTACGGTGCGCGCATCGTCGAGACCAGCCGGTCCGAAACGGCGGTCGAAGCCAAAGTCAACAGCCGCTGGAGCGAGCTGATCAGCCCTGGGTTCCTGCGGCCGACGCTTGTCGTCGGGTGCCTTGCGCTGGGCTCGGGACTGGTCTTGTTCGGATTCAATCTGTGGATTCCGACCAACCTGCGCAAGCTCGGCTTTATCGAGGCCGACGCGATTCTGCGCAACGCGGCACTGATGGGTTTTCCGCTCACGTTTGTCGTCGCGTGGATGTACGGTTTCTGGAGCAGCCGCAAGACGATCATCCTGCTGTCGGCGCTGACGGCGGCTTCTCTGGTCGGCTTCATCGCTGCCGGCGATGCCGTGGTGCAGAACCGCTGGTTGCTCTACGTCCTGCTCATCGTGCCGATTTGGGGGATCAGCTCGGTCGTGGCCGTATTGTCGGTCTACAGCTCGGAGATCTACCCCACGCGCATAAGGTCGCACGGAACGGGGTTTGCCGCCGGCGCGAGCAAAGCGGGCGGCGTCGCGATCATCGCGCTGGTTGTCTTCGGATTTGCCGCACCATCAATCGCGACGGTCGCCCTCATCGGAGCGATCCCGATGGCGCTCGCCGTTGTGCTCATGCTGCTTTACGGCGTGGAGACGCGCAAACGCACTTTGGAAGAGATCACCGCGGAACGGCTTGCGCGCGCCGGGTGATCACCCCTTGAACACCTGACACCGACCTCCGCGCGAGGATCGGCGCGTCCGCGGGCGGAGTCGTCAAGCGTACCCCTGGCGCGCGTTGCCGGATGTCGTCTCCGGCAGGCTGCGCGCATCGCCCTTCCCGATCTGCGGGCCGGAATCCAGCTCGGGCAGCGTGCAATACTGGACAAGATGGTGCCACGGGATATTCCATGGATACCGTCGCCACTCGTCACGCAGGAAGCGGGCGAACTGCCCGACCAGCGAGTCGAGCCGCTCCTCGTGCGTGCACCCCGACCCGGGGTCGCGAAAGGGCGCTCCGAACTCCAGGACGAACGATCCGCGCGGCGAAAACCGGTAGGCGATCGGCACGACGTTCGCCCCGGTCATCAGCGCGAGCTCGGCGAACCCCGCGGCGATCCGGCGCTGGCGCCCGAAGAATTCCACCGCACGCGAATGGTCGAGGTTCTGGAAGGCATCGGGCAGGTTGAAAACGATGCCGCCGCCGGTAAGAAGCTGCTTGGCTGCGTGCATTTGCCGGGCAAGCTCGAACTGTTTCGCGGCTGGAGTGTGCAGCCCCTTCTTCTCGAGCTTGTGGCTCGGAAGACCGACTTCGAGGCCGTCGTGTCCGCGATGGCGAAGATACAGTCGGAACAGGCGGGCGAACTGGCCGTGGACCGGCAAGAGGATGAGCCCGGTCCCGTTCTGACGACATCGATCGAAGTGTTCCCATCCGACGACGCGCGTCAGTCTCGCCACGAGCTCGGGTTCTTTCCAGAGATCGGCGAAACACAATGCGCGCCAAAGCCGTCCGAACAAGGACAGGCCCAGGAATTCACGCCTCTCGGCGGGCGGCAGCCCGAAGACCGTCGCGAAGTGACGAAGGAACGCGACTTCCTCGGGCCAGACCGCCGTTTGTACGGGGCCGCGACTGCAAAGAAACTTGAGCCATCGCGCGTTCGCGCGTTGCGCTGTCTCGACGTCGCCGCCGAGCGCCGCCTCGTCGACGAACCGCTTCCCGCGGTCGAAACGCCGTCGACCGACCTCCGTGGTGAGATGCCGCTTGAGGTGACGCTCGATGGGTCTGATCAGGTACGCCATTACGCTACACCTGTCCGCATGCCGGAGATCGGTTCAGCCGTAGCGGTGGCGCCGGATCTGCTCGCGTTCTCGCTCGGCGCGCCGGCATCGGCTTCAGGCAGCAGGCAATAATGGAGAAGATGGTTCCACGGGATATTGGACGGATACAGTCGCCACTGGTCACGCAGGAAGCGCGCATATTGCCCGACCAGCGAGTCGACGCGCTCGTCGTGGGTCGACGACGGTCCGAGGACATCGAACGATGCTCCGAACGCGAGAACGAAAGACCCGCGCGGCGTGACTCGGTAGGCGACCGGCACAACGCGAGCGCCGGTCATCAGCGCAAGCTCGGCAAACCCGGCGGCGATCGGGCGCCGGCGCCCGAAGAATTCCACCGCGCGGGCGTTGTCGAGGTTCTGACGGGCATCGGGCGGGTTGAAAACAACGCCGCCTCGGACGAGAAGTTGCTTGGCTTCGTGCATCTGCCGCGCGAGTTCGAACCGTTTCGCGGCCGGCGTCTGAAAACCCCTCCGCTCGAGCTTGTCGTTCGTGAGGCCGACCTCGAGACCGTCGTGTCCGCGGTGGCGAAGATACGTTATGAGCAAGCGGGCAAACTGGGTATGAATCGGCACGAGTATGAGCCCGGCGCCGTTTTGCCGGCAGCGGTCGAAATGCTCCCATCCGGTGACGCGCGTCAGTTGCGCGACCAGCTCGGGCGGTCCTTGGTCGAGAGCGTCGAAATACAACGCACGCCAAAGCCGTCCGAGGAGGGAGAGGCCCAGGAATGTACGCCTCTCGGCGCGCGCCAGTCCGAAGACGGTCGCGAAGTGACGAAGGAAGTCGGCGTCCTCGGGCCAGACGTTCGTCTGGACGGGCGTGCGGCTACAAAGAAACTTGAGCCACCGCGCGTTGATCCGATGCGCGATCTCGCCACCGCCGCGCCGCGCGGCCTCGTCGACGAACCGCTTCGCGCGGTCGAATCGCTGCCGATCGAGCTCCGAGTTGAGATGCTGCCTGAGGTAGCGCTCGATCGGTGTCAAGAGGTGAACCATCGGCGATTCACGTCATGATCGGCGTTTATTTGAGCGGAATATCGAGCGGCCGCACGCGCTCGGTTGCAGCCCGGTGCGCGGCGGGACTGTCGGCCATCGAGTCGAAGTTGCTGGAGCGATCGGTCAGCAAGGACGCGGCGTACATCAACGCCTGCGCCTGCGTGCTGCTGAATCCCATCGCCTCGCGAGCTTTGGCATGCCCGGAATCGGTCGCCTGGTAATAGGGCAGCGCGAGCGATCGGCTGAGCTCCAGTCTCGCCTGCACCTGCGACGAGAAAATCGATCGATGCTCGTCGCGCCTGGTGCGCTGGCGGAAACACCGGTCGATCGTATGCGCGGCCGCATAGGCGGAATACATGCCGAATACGACGCCCACCGAGAAGATCGGATCGACGAAGCCCGCCGCGTCTCCGAGCAGGAAGAATCCCGGCCCGGCAACGCGATTGGAGCGGTACGAGTAGTTCCGCACGAGCCGCACCGAGCCTTCGCAGAATGTCGCATCGGCCAGCAGGCGCTGCAACAGCGGCAGCGAGCGACACTGTCTCAAATACCAGGCCTCCCACGACTCGGCGCTTCCTTTGGTTTCGTTCGCCCACGCCTTGGGGATGACCAGGCCGATGCTCGTCGACTCGCGCAGCATGATGTGCCAGAGCCATGCCCACCCATCTCCCTGCGGCAGCGCGCTGACGTAGGTGGTCGGCGGCACCTGCCGCACCGACTGCGCGGGGTAGATGTTGCCGTCTGCCGCCAGATAGCTGGAGTTCGCGAAATAGCCCCACACGCTCATGAAGCGGAAGCCCTCGTCGAACACGCGCAGTCCCAGCTGCCTGCCGATGACGCCGGTCTGTCCGCTGGCATCGACGACATACCGGCAACGGATCCGCGACGCGCTGCTTTCGCCGACCGGCCGGTAGCTGACCGAGACTTCGCTCTCGTCGTCCTCCGCGCGCGCGAGATCCGCCCGCAGGACCGCAATCTCTTCGCCCACCCAGGCGCCGGAAGCGCGCGCCCGCTCGAACAGGATCTGATCGAAGCGGTCGCGCTCGACATGCAGCGCGGGCCGCGTGTACCCGAAGTCGCCGAACGAGAGGCGGCGCATCTCGCCGTTCCAGTCGACGCTGCCCCCGGCTTTCCGCAGGAAACCTTCAGCGGCGATCGCGTCGGTTGCCCCGGCGGCGTCGCAATACTTCCAGACATCCGGCAACAGGCTTTCTCCGACTTGGTAGCGAGGATGTTTCTGGCGCTCGAACAGTGCAACGGAGTAGCCGTTGCCGGCGAGATAAGTCGCGGCGAGACTGCCCACCACGTCGCAGGATTCGGGAACCGGGCTCATGCCGGCAGCTTCTTTACAATGAGGTTCCTGACCGCCCGCAGCGTCTGGAAGTTTTCGAGCAGGACTTCGTCGGGCGCGATGGTCACTCCGAACGTCTCCTCGACGAACGCGATCAGTTTGAAAATCGCCAGCGAATCGACCAGGCCTTCGCCGATGATATCGGTATCGGGGTCGACGGCGATCGCTCCCTCCCGGCCCGTCAGCTCCTGCGTGAAGAACCGTGCGAGCGTGTCGAAGATCTGCTGGTCGGTATAGCTCATGTCGCTTTGAAGATCTCCGTATCGGGATGGCTGGCGGCGAATTGGTACCACTCTCCAACGCCGGATTCGATGTATACGAGCTGCGTTCCGGCGAGTGGGCCGGAGATCGCTTCGCCCATTTCGTTCCACACCGACCCGGTCTGTTCGTCGTACACCCCGCGCGCTGCCGAATAGTCGAACACCAGAATGCGATCCCCGACCCGGCGATGAAAGGCCAGCGCCTGCAAGGTCCCAGGCCGGCAGCGCAGGACGATCTCCGCTCCGCCGAGCGAGTCGTTCAGCACCGGCCCGATCCGCGCCAATGCCGGCAGCGGATAGGCGCGGGCCTTCGCTGCGTTCTCGACGCCGAGGACCAGCGTGTTGTGCGGAAGTCGCCCGTCGAGGGGCCTGACAAGCGTAGCGAGAAAACCAGGCCAGATGCCGGGCGAACCGGGCGAGAAGTGGCTCCCGCGCCCCTCGCGCAACGCCGGCTCGCCGTGCAGAACCATTGTCGTCGGATGCATCGCGAACCACTCGTTCCAGAGACACTGCGAGAGCGGAAGGCGCTCGAGGGTCGCCCCTCGCATCGCGCCGGCCAACGCGACGCCGGTGAACGGGGACCAAAGGCTATTGGTCGATTGGTCTTCCAGAAGCATCGTGCCGTTGTACTGTCCTCGCAGACGAAAGACCAGGCGCGTCCCCTGGACCTCCGCCCGAAAGGCCGACGCGCTGCTGCACATCACGCAGAGGGTCACGAGCACCGGCCGATCGTCGAAGGCGAGGTTTGCGACGTGAGGGTGCCTCATCATCCACCACGGCAGCGCCCAGGCCCGGCGGTCCAGGTAGAGCCCGAGGATTGGGTCGTCAGCGCGAAGGTGGTCGTGCGTGTTGGTCCAGATCGGGTCGTTCAGCGGCAGGCGCCCGTTGTCGACGAGTTTTTTCGTCTCAATCAGGTGCGCTTGCGGCAGTTCGCAGTGGGTGTCGACGGTTTCAACCATGGGAAAGCTCCTCGTACAGCTGGCGCCGGTCGACCTTGCCGGTGCTTCCGCGCGGAAGCGACCCGCGCACCGCGATCGACAGCGGAATCATATACGCAGGCAGACGTTCGGCGCAAAACGCGCGCAACTTGCCGGGGTCCAACGCCTCTCCGGTCCTGGCGACCGCCGCTGCTCGTATCACGTGACCGCTCTCTTCGTCGGGCAGAGCGATCGCGGCAGCCTCCGCGACCGCCGGATGCTGGTGCAAAACGCTTTCGATCTCACCCAGCTCGATGCGGTAGCCGCGGCTCTTTATCATCCCGTCCCGGCGGCCGAGAAGATGGAGCAGCCCGGCGGCGTCCTCCCGCACGAGGTCTCCGGTTCGATACCAGATGCCGCGGTCAGCACCTTCGCCGCGCGCGACGAGTGCATATGCGGTGGCCTCGGGCATCGCATGGTAGCCGCTCATCAGGCTCGGACCGCTGACGTAGAGCTCGCCCGCTTCGCCCGGCGCGCACACCGACCCCGCGTCGTCGACGATGAGCAGCTTGCTGTTGGCACAGGCCGTGCCGATCGGCACCGGTGACGTCTGCTCGACGGGCAGCGCGTCGACCGCGTAGGCGGTGCAGACGTTGGTCTCGGTCGGCCCATACCAGTTCCAGTAGCGCGCGCCCGGGATCTGCTCGCGCAGGCGGCGCAGATGCGCGACAGGAAAGACCTCGCCGGCGAAAATGACCTGGCGCAGCTGCGACCAGTCGTGACGCTCGAGTCCCCCCGAGAGCGCAAGTCGCGCGAGCAGCGACGGCACCGAGTACCAGACGGTGATTCCCTGCGCAGCGATCCAGTCGGCGAGGTTGCGAGGGAACACGTTGAGGCCCGGCGGCACCAGCGCGACAGAGGCGCCCGCCCGGCAGCTCGCGAAGAGGTCGAAGACCGACAGATCGAAATGCAGCGGCGCGTGGCTCGATAGAACGTCGGTCGGGGCGAGCTCCGTGGTCTCGGCCGCCCAATCGACGAACGAGAGCGCGGCGCGATGGCTG
>JBDTNP010000158.1:0-2307 GCA_039933695.1 Betaproteobacteria bacterium
GCCGCGTACGACGACCTGTCCGAGGCGATGAAGCGTCGGATCGCGCCGCTCGTCGCCGTTCACCATTACGGCAACCGCAAAGTGGCCGACGAGATGAGCCGCGTCGCGGCCTCGCCGCTGACCGACGAGCAAAAGGCGAAGATGCCGCTGATCACCCATCCGCTGGTGCGCCCGCATCCGGTCACCGGCCGCAAGGCGCTCTACGCGGTATCGGGCAGCTCGTACGGCATCGTCGGCATGGCGGAAGACGAGGCGGTCGGACTGCTCGACGAGCTCGCTGCGCATGCGACGCAGGTGAAATACGTGTTGAGCTACGCCTATCGGGTCGGCGACGTCGTGATCTGGGACAACGCGTCGCTGTTGCATTCGGCCACCTTGACCGACCCCGACGACCCGCGGACGCTGTGGCGAATCACGATCAAGGAGCCATCGACCAAGCTCGACGCGCTGGAGGTGCTGGCATCGACGTTCGCGGCACGCACGATGTAACGACCGCGGCGCGCGGGGAAAGCGCCGCGAATCGGCTTGATGGCCGAATGCGTTGGGCCGCCGGCGCGCGGTTTCGCCGGCGGATTTCGCGCTAAACTACCCCCCGCGCCGCATTGAAGGCGTCGCCGGAGTCGATCGGCCCATGGTCCGCAAGTTCCTTTCGTTCGCGCTCGCTTTCCTGCTGCTGGGCCTGCAGCAGGAACTGCTGCTGCACCCGCTGACGCACCTTCCCGACTTCAAGGGGAGGCACCATTCGAGCCTCAAGGCACCGGCAGTCGAAGCTGCCTGCGTCGAATGCTCGTTGCTTGCCGGTGCAGCGCATGCGGCGGCGAACTCGCCGTCGCCGGCTACCTGCGGCGCCGCGACGCCCGAGTGCATTGCATTCGAGCCGGCAGCGCGGTACGTCGCTGCACCCTCCTACTACCAGAGCCGCGCTCCGCCTCTCTCCCTCTAGATCGATTCGGCGCGCCGCTTATCGTTCGCGGCGCCGGTTCATCAGACTAGAGGAGTACTACCGTGGCCAGAAAAATTTTGGCGCCCGGCGTTTTGGCGCTGGCGCTGCTCGCCGCTACGCCCGCATCGGCGACGAGCGATGCCGATCTCGCGCAGATTCGCGACGAGATACGGCAACTGAAGGAAAACTACGAATCGCGCATCCAGTCGCTGGAAGCGCGGCTCAAGGATGCGGAGACGGCCGCTGCCAAATCCGCGACGAGCGCGCCTTTGCCGGCGGCCTCTGCGCCGGCGCCTTCTTCTTCATCGAGCGGTCTCGCCGCGTTCAATCCGGCGATTTCGGCCGTGCTGCAGGGCCGTTACGCCAACCTCTCGCAAGATCCCGAAAGGTACACAATCAGCGGATTTGCCGCAGGCGGCGACATCGGTCCGGGCAGACGCGGCTTTTCGCTCGGCGAATCGGAGCTCGCGATTTCCGCCAATGTCGACGATAAGTTCGCCGGAAACCTGATCGTTTCCCTGACGCCGGAAAACACCGTGTCGGTCGAGGAGGCCTACGGCATTCTGACCGCGCTGCCCAATGGCCTCACGCCCAAGTTCGGCCGCTTTTTCTCCGGTCTGGGCTACCTGAACGAGCAGCACCAGCACGTCTGGGACTTTATCGACGCGCCTCTCGCGTATCAGGCATTTCTCGGCGGCCAGTACGGCAATGACGGCGTGCAGCTCAAATGGGTCGCGCCGACCGAGCAATTCCTCGAATTCGGCGCCGAAGCCGGCAACGGCGCCGGCTTCCCCGGCTCCGAGCGGAACAAGAACGGCGCC
Source organism: Betaproteobacteria bacterium (assembly GCA_039933695.1). Classification (GTDB taxonomy): domain Bacteria; phylum Pseudomonadota; class Gammaproteobacteria; order Burkholderiales; family Casimicrobiaceae; genus PALSA-1003. Next base: position 1,765 of record JBDTNP010000158.1, read on the forward strand.
GGCAGCGGCGTCGTCTACGCACATACGGGCGGCGATATCGGCGCGAGTCACAGCTGGCGAGCCGGGCTGTCGTATCTGCAGACGCGCGCGGAGGATCGCGAGTTCGGACAGACCGACCTCGCCGGCAACGACGCGCAGCTCGGCTTCAACGGCACGAGCCACGTGGCGATCGCCGATTTCGTCTGGAAATACGCGCCCAACAGCAACGCGCAGTACACCAACTTCAAGTTGCAGGGCGAGTATTTCTGGCGGCGCGAGCGCGGCGACTTGACCTACGACCGCAATGGCGCGCTCGGCCTGACGCAGAGCGCCGCCTATAGCTCGGCGCAAAGCGGCTGGTATCTGCAGGGCATCTACCAGTTCATGCCGTATTGGCGTGTGGGCCTGCGCTACGACCGCCTCGATCCCGGACACGCCGACTATGGCGCGAACGCCGCGTTCCTCGCTACGCCGTCGTTCAATCCGCAGCGCACGTCGGTGATGTTCGATTACACGCCGTCGGAATTCAGCCGCATCCGCCTGCAGTGGGGACAGAGCAAGACG
>JBDTNP010000159.1:0-6492 GCA_039933695.1 Betaproteobacteria bacterium
CGCTGCGGCTGATGAAGCTCGCCGAGAAGTTCGGCCTGCCGCTGTTCACGTTCGTCGATACGCCGGGCGCGTTTCCCGGGATCGGTGCCGAGGAGCGCGGCCAGTCGGAAGCCATTGGCCGCAACCTCTACGAAATGGCCGGCCTGCGCACGCCTGTCATCGTGACGATCATCGGCGAAGGCGGCTCCGGCGGCGCGCTGGCGATCGCGATCGGCGACGCCACGCTGATGCTGCAGTACGCGACCTACTCGGTGATCTCTCCCGAAGGCTGCGCCTCGATCCTCTGGAAGTCGGCCAAGCACGCCGAAGAGGCCGCCGAGACGCTCGGCATCACGGCATCGCGGCTGAAGACGCTGGGCCTCATCGACAAGGTGGTCAACGAGCCCCCAGGCGCGGCGCATCGCGATCACGCGGCGATGATGGCGACGCTGAAAAAGGCGCTGACCGAGGCGCTGCGCCAGGCGCAGGAGCAACCGCTCGATACGCTGCTCGAGACGCGTGAAGACAAGATCCTGGGCTACGGCAAGTTCAAGGAACTGAACCCGGGTTGACGGCTCGCCGCCAAAGTCCGGGCTACGCATGGCCGTGAATACGCTCTCCAGCGTCCAGCAAACCGCCGCGGTCGGCGGCGCGGACGACGCGCGCTGCCGCGAAGAGTCTTCGTCGCAACGCGATGCTGCGGCAGCGGTCGCGATGGTCAACGGCTCGGTGGCCGCGGCATTGGCCGCGCACAGCGCACCGGGAGCCCGCGTCGCCGTGGCGCTCTCCGGCGGCATTGATTCGATGGTTCTGCTCGAGGCGCTGCACGCGCTGGGACCGCAGTTCGGGCTCCGATTGTCGGCAGTGCATGTCGATCACCGGCTGTCGCCGAACTCCGGTCGCTGGGCGGAGTTCTGCGCCAGCGCATGCGCGACGCGCGCTGTCCCGCTGACGATCGAGCGCGTCGACATCGCGAGGCGGACAGCCCAGAGCCTCGAAGCCGCCGCGCGGGTGGCCCGCTACGAAAAACTGCTGGGAGTGCAGGCCGATATCGTCGCGCTGGCGCACCACGCCGACGACCAGGCGGAAACCGTCCTGCTGCAATTGCTGCGCGGCGCGGGACCGGCCGGGCTGGCCGGGATGCCGCGTTACCGCCCCGGCAACGGCGGCGCACCGGCGCTCTTGCGTCCGCTGCTCGAATTGCCACGCGCGACGCTCGCCGCCTATGCGAAGGCACGCGGGCTGGCATGGATCACCGACGAAAGCAACGCGGATCGGCGGCACAAGCGCAATTTGCTCAGACTCGCCGTCGCGCCGCTGCTGGCCGAGGCGTTTCCCGGCTATCCATCGGTGCTGGTGCGCGCGGCAGACCATCAGGCCGAGTCGGCGGCGTTACTCGACCAGTTCGCGCGCCAGGATGCCGGCGCAACGCAAGGCGGGCTGGACCGCGCCGCGCTCGCCGCCCTCCCGCCGGCTCGCGCCCGCAACGTGCTGCGATGGTTCCTCCGCAGCGAAGGCTTGCGGCCGCCGTCGACCGCACGGCTGGCTGCGATGCTCGAGCAATTGCAGACTGCCGGCGCGGATGCGCGGACGCGCATCGTTCACGACGGCGCCGAAATCGGCTGCTATGGCGGACGCGTCGTCGTGCACGCGGCGGTGGCCGACGCGTTCGAACGCAGCTGGGGCGGCGAAAGCTCGGTCGACCTTCCCGGCGGCACGCTGTGGTTCGAGCGCGCGCACGGGGACGGCATCGCAGCGGCGAAATTCGAGACCGCTCGGGTGACGCTGCGCTCGCGTCGCGGCGGCGAGCGCATTCAGCTGGCCGCGAACCGGCCGAGGCGCGCGGTCAAGAAACTCCTCTACGACGCAAACCTGCCGATCTGGCGGCGACAGGCGCTGCCGTTCATCTGGTGCGGGGACGAGCTCGCCGCAGTTCCGGGCATCGGCATTGCGCTCTCCTTCCAGGCCGGCGCCGACCAGCCGGCATGGCGCGTCGAGTGGCGTCCGGCATAGACTTCGTCGACCTCGCGCCGTCACCGATCGGACCGGCCGCCGCGCCTCGCGCCCGATTTTCAGGCCTGCGGACGCGAGCTCCGCACGATTGACAAGCGCCGCCACCATGGGCTAAATGGCCCGCAGAACTCAAAAAAACATCCTGTACCGCCTGTCTTCCATTGGAGGTTTCGATGAAGTTCCGCCTTTTGCTGGTATTTGCCGCGTCCGCGCTGCTCGCGGGGTCCGTCTTGGCGCAGCAGCCTATCGTCATTAAATTCAGTCACGTCGTCGCGGAGAATACGCCGAAGGGTCAGGCCGCGCTGAAGTTCAAGGAGGTCGCCGAGAAGAAACTTCCGGGCAAGGTTCAGGTGCAGGTATTCCCGAGCTCACAACTCTTCGGCGACGCCAAGGAGCTCGAGGCGCTGCTGTTGGGCGATGTCCAGTTCATCGCGCCGTCGCTTTCGAAGTTTGATCGCTATACCAAGCAGCTGCAGGTGTTCGACCTGCCGTTCCTGTTCGAGAACGTGGCCGCGGTGGATCGCTTCCAGGACAGCCCGGCCGGCCAGAAGCTGCTCGATTCGATGACCAGCAAGGGCCTCAAGGGCCTGGGCTATTGGCACAACGGCATGAAGGAGCTTTCCTCCGACAAAGACCAGCTGCGCCGCCCGGAAGACGTCAAGGGGCTCAAGTTCCGCATCCAGGCATCCGACGTGCTGGAAGCGCAATTCCGCGCCGTCGGCGCCAATCCGCAGAAACTGGCGTTCAGCGAGGTGTATCAGGCGCTGCAGACGGGCGTCGTCGACGGCCAGGAGAACACCTGGTCCAATATCTGGTCGCAGAAATTCCACGAAGTGCAAAAGACCATCGCGGTGACCAACCATGGGGTGATCGATTACATGGTCGTGACCAACGCGAAGTGGTGGGACGGCCTGCCTGCGGATGTGCGCGCCGGCCTTACCGCAGCAATGAAGGAAGCGACAGCCTACGGCAACAAGCTGGCCAACGAGCTCAACGAGCAGGACCGCAAGCATATCGCCGACGCTGGAAAGGCAAAGATCCAGGAGCTCAGCAAGGACGACATCGCGGCCTGGAAAAAGACGATGGAGCCGGTCTGGAAGAAATTCGAAGGGGATATCGGCAAGGACCTGATCCAGGCAGCGCAGAAGTCGAATAGCTGAGACACCAGCGGCGTCCGGGAGGAGCGCCATGCGGCTAGCGTGGTTCGAGAGGTTCGAGGAGTGGCTGATCTCGGCGCTCCTGGCCGTGATGACCGGCGTGACCTTCGCGCAGGTCATTGCGCGCTACGTATTCAATTACAGCTTTGTCTGGGCGCTCGAGCTCGTCACCTTCCTGTTCGCTGCGCTGATTTTCCTCGGCATGGCGTACGGCGTTCGCGTTGGCGCCCACATTGGCGTCGACGCGCTGGTGAAATCTCTCGGTCCGCGCCACGCCCGACGGGTAAGCGCGGTTGCCGCTCTGCTCTGCATCGCGTACTCGATCATCGGACTCATCGGCGGCTCGTTGTATGTCTCCAAGATGTACGACATCGGCATCCTGGCGCAGGATCTGCCGATTCCGCAGTGGATACCGCGGCTGGTGCTTCCGATCGGCTTTGCGCTGTTGCTCGTCCGCTTCGTACAGCTGTTCTACCGGATCGTGTCCGGGCACGAGCGAGGTCTGCATCTGGCCGATGAGGCCGCCGACGCGCTCAAGCTGATCGACGCCGGTGACGCCGGAACGGACAAGGCGAAGCGGCGATGACGACCGCCGTGCTGTTCATACTGCTGTTGGCATTCATGCTGCTGGGGATGCCGATCGCTGTCGCGATCGGTCTCGCCTCGCTGCTGACCATCCTGACGCTCGGTCACGATTCGTTGGCATCGCTGACACTGAAACTGTTCGAGACGTCCGAGCAGTTCACGTTGCTCGCCATTCCGTTTTTCATTCTTTCCGGTGCCTTCATGACAACCGGCGGCGTGGCCAAGCGAATGATCCGCTTTGCCAACGCCAGTATCGGTCACCTGCGCGGCGGGCTCGCGATGGCCTCGGTACTCGCCTGCATGCTGTTTGCGGCGGTCTCCGGCTCGTCGCCGGCCACCGTGGTCGCCGTCGGCTCGATCGTCATCGCCGGCATGGTCAAGGCCGGCTATTCGAAGGAATTCGCCGCCGGCGTCATCTGCAATGCCGGCACACTGGGCATCCTGATTCCACCGTCGATCGTGATGGTCGTCTACGCTGCGGCGACCGAGACCTCGGTAGGCAAACTCTTCATGGCAGGCATCCTTCCGGGCATCGTGCTCGGGCTGATGCTCATGGCGGCGATCTACGTTCGGGCACGAATGCTCAAGCTGCCGCGTCAGCCCAAGGCCGCCCTGCACGAGGTTCTCACCGCGGGCCGTGAATCGCTGTGGGGGATGCTGCTGCTGGTGATCATCCTGGGCGGCATTTACGGCGGAATATTCACGCCGACCGAAGCCGCAGCGGTTGCCGCCGTCTACGCGTTTTTCATCGCCGTCTTCATTTATCGCGACATCGGCATGCGCCATGTGCCACGGGTGCTCATCGACGCGGCCAAGGTCACGGTGATGCTGATGTTCATCATTGCGAATGCGTTGCTGTTCGCGCATGTGCTGACCACTGAACGCATCCCGCAGGTCATCGCCGAACAGATCGTATCGATGAACATGCCGCCGTGGGCGTTCCTGGTGGTGGTCAATGTCCTGCTGCTGATTGCCGGCAACTTCATGGAGCCGACCGGCATCATCCTTATTCTCGCTCCGATCCTGTTCCCGATCGCCACGCGCCTCGGCATCGACCCCGTTCACCTCGGGATCATCATGGTGGTCAACATGGAGATCGGCATGATCACCCCGCCGGTGGGCCTGAACCTGTTCGTCACCGCCGGGATCACCGGCATGTCGATCCTGCAGGTCGTGCGCGCCGCCCTCCCATGGCTCACGGTGCTGCTGGTCTTCCTCGTGATCGTCACTTATGTCCCCTGGCTGTCCCTGGTGCTTCCCAACCTGCTTTTTTGAGCGCCTCCGACCGGGTCTGCGCGCCGGCGGTGCGAAAGGTGCGCGATGAGGTTCCCGAACGACGACCGCTACCAGGATCTCCGCGACGCGATCCGCGATCTGTGCAGCCGCTACCCCGACGCCTATTGGCGCGAAGTCGATGCGCGGCGCGGCTATCCCGAGGACTTCGTCGACGCGCTGACGGGTGCCGGCTGGCTCGCGGCGCTGATCCCGCAGGAATACGGCGGCTCCGGTCTCGGACTCGCCGAGGCCTCGGTCATCATGGAGGAGGTCAATCGCAACGGAGGCAATGCCGGCGCATGCCATGGCCAGATGTACAACATGGGGACGCTGCTGCGGCACGGCTCGGAGGAGCAGAAGCGCAGGTATCTGCCCCGGATCGCTAGCGGGGACCTGCGGTTGCAGTCGATGGCCGTGACCGAACCGAGCGCCGGCACCGACACGACGCAGCTGTCCACGACTGCGGTGCGAAAAGCCGATCGATACGTTATCAATGGCCAGAAGGTGTGGATTTCACGCATCCAGCATTCCGACCTGATGATTCTGCTCGCGCGCACGACGCCTCTCGCCGAGGTCAACCGGCGATCCGACGGCATGTCGATTTTCTTGGTGGATCTGCACGAGGCGATCGGCAAGGGGCTCACCGTGCGTCCGATCGCGAACATGGTCAATCATGAGACCAACGAGTTGTTTTTCGACGCCCTCGAAGTTCCCGCCGATGCGCTGATCGGCGAGGAAGGCAAGGGTTTTCGCTACATCCTCGACGGGCTTAACGCCGAGCGCACGCTGATCGCCGCCGAGTGCATCGGCGACGCCTGGTGGTTCGTCAATCGTGCCAGCGCGTACGCCAACGAGCGGCGCGTGTTCAACCGGCCGATCGGCAAGAACCAGGGCGTGCAGTTCCCCATCGCCGAGGCCTACATCGAAGCCGAAGCGGCCAACATGATGCGCTTCGAAGCCTGCCGGCGCTTCGACGCGCACGAATCGTGTGGCCCGCAGGCCAATATGGCCAAATACCTGGCCGCCAAGGCTTCATGGGAAGCGGCGAACGTCTGCCTGCAGACGCACGGCGGTTTCGGATTCGCGTGCGAGTACGACGTCGAGCGAAAATTCCGCGAGACGCGCCTGTACCAGGTTGCTCCGATCTCGACCAACCTGATCCTGTCGTACGTCGCCGAGCACGTTCTCGGCCTGCCGCGCTCGTTCTGATTACGGCGTCGCGGTCGCGCTTCGTCGGTGGAGATCGATTCCCCGGTCAGCGCAAGGGCTATTCCGATGGTATAATTTTGAGTTTATTTGAAACATCGTCGGAGCCAAACGCATGGCGGTAGAACGGACGCTTTCGATCATCAAACCCGACGCGGTGGCCAAGAACATCATCGGCCAGATCTACGCGCGCTTCGAGCAATCCGGGCTCAAGATAGTCGCAGCGAAGCTTTCCTGGCTGTCGCGCAGCGACGCCGAGGGTTTTTACTCCGTCCAC
>JBDTNP010000160.1:0-5924 GCA_039933695.1 Betaproteobacteria bacterium
AACGAAATCGCACCCCGTCCGCACAACAGCGGGCACTACACGATCGACGCCTGCGTCACGTCGCAATTCGAGCAGCAGGTGCGCATCCTGGCGGACCTGCCGCTCGGCGACACGCGCGCGCACGGGCCGGCGGTCATGATCAACCTGCTCGGCGATGTCTGGTTCGACGCACCTTCCGGCGCGCCGGAGGCGGGTCGCCGCGAGCCCGATTGGCGGGCGGTGCTGGAAGTGCCCGAAGCCAAGCTGCACCTGTACGGCAAGGACGAAGCGCGCCGAGGGCGGAAGATGGGACACGTGACCTGCGTCGCGCCGACACTCGATCAGGCGCTGGCTGCGGCTCGGGTGATCCGACGACAGCTTCAAATCCCCGACGATGGTGCGCTGTGACCGCGCCGCTCGATGGTGTGCGCGTGCTCGACCTTTCGCGACTGCTGCCTGGTCCGGTGTGCACGCTGCATCTGGCCGACCTCGGCGCCGACGTCGTCAAGCTTGAGGACACCGGGGCCGGCGATTACGCGCGGTCGCTGGGCCTCGCCCCGACCGGCGACGGACGCGCCCCGTCGAACGCCCCGTCGGCGTTTTTCCGCATGGTCAATCGCAACAAGCGCAGCCTTGCGCTGGATCTGAAGGCCTCGGCCGGCCGCGACGCGTTCCTCCGGCTGGCGCGACGCGCCGATGTGATCGTCGAGAGCTTCCGTCCGGGCGTGGTCGACAGGCTCGGTGTCGGCTATGCGGCCCTGGCGGCGCTCAATCCACGGATCGTCTATTGCTCGATCACTGGTTATGGACAGACGGGGCCGTACCGGGATCGGGCCGGCCATGACATCAACTATCTGGGCTACGCCGGCGTCCTCGACCAGACAGGAACCAGCGGCGGCCCGCCGGCGCTGTCGAATCTGCAGGTGGCCGACCTCTTGGGCGGCGCGATGAACGCCTCGACCGCCATTCTCGCCGCACTGTTCGGCGCGTCGCGGACCGGCAAAGGCTCGCACGTCGACGTCGCGATGACCGAGGGCTCGCTGGCGCACAACATCTTCGCGCTGCATGCGATCCAGACGCTCGGGCACGTCCAGGCGCGCGGGGCCGACCTCCTGACCGGCGGCGTGCCCTGCTACGGCGTCTATGCGACGCAGGACGGCCGTTACCTGGCCGTCGGCGCGCTCGAGGGCAAATTCTGGCGCGCGCTGTGCGAGGCGCTCGATCGTCCGGATCTGGTCGCCGGACAGCTGGCGACCGGAGCTGCCGGTGACGCTGTCCGGCAGCAGCTGGCGGCGATTTTCGCGCAGCATACGCAAGCGCACTGGATCGAACGCCTCACCGGCATCGAGTGCTGCGTCACGCCGGTACTGTCGCTGGACGAGGCGCTCGCCGATCCGCAGGTGCGCGCGCGCGACATGATCGTCAGCGGCGCCGACGGCATCCGGCAATATGCGCCCCCGTTTCGACTGTCCGGCCACGCGTTCGCGATCGCGCGCCCCGCGCCTGCTCAAGGCGAGCACTCGGCTGAAATCCTGCGCGAAGCCGGTTTCGGCGCGGAGGAAGTCGGCTCGCTCGTGGACAGCGGCACGATTCGCCAGCCCCGCCTTGCCGGTTGAGCGCGGGCCGGCGCCCCAACGGGCCGGCAACGTGTGTTGAAGCATACAAGCGTTGCCTGCCGGCATCCGACGGATTAAAGTCCCACTAGACGAGCATTCAATAGCTACGCCTGCCGGATGTGCGGATCGGCCGCGCCCCCGGTTGCAGGCGGACGTCGACAGGAGGCATGATGAAATTTCGCATGAGAACAGCATTCGCGTTGCTGACGCTGGCCGGTTGCGCGGTTGTCGCTCAAGCCGCCGAGCTCGAAACCCTGGGTGCGATGCATCCGACGGGCATAGCGGTGGATTGGCCGATGATTCCGCAGACGGGGCCCAAGGCGGACCAGGTCAAACAGAACCTGGCCAAGATCAAGCTGCCACCGGGATTTCACATCGCTCTCTACGCGCTGGTGCCGGACGCGCGCCACATCGCCGTCGGTCCGCAGGGTGTGGTGACCTTCGTCGGCACGCGCAAGACCAAGATCTGGGCGGTGACCGACCGCGCGCGCAGCGGCGTCGGCGACGAGGTGAAGGAGTTTGCACCGACCTTGCCCAAGAGAATACCCAACGGCCCCTGCTTCTCCAAGGACGGCTTCCTGTATGTAGTCGAGCAGAACAGGGTGGTCGAATACCCGGCGGCCGAGTTTTTCTACGAGAGCGCGGACGTCGTCGCCGGTGCGGTCGTCGCCGAAGGCGAGCTGATTCCGAAATCCGAAGAAAGCTACAACCATACGGCGCGCCCATGCCGGATCGGACCCGACAACAAGCTCTACATCCAGCTGGGCGAGCCTTACAACGTGCCGCCTAAGGAAAAGCAGGAGCTTTACCGCAAGGCCGGCATCGGCGGCATCATCCGCATGGACCGCGACGGCAAGAACCGCGAAGTCTACGCGAGCGGCCTGCGCAATCCGGTCGGCATGGACTTCAACCCGAAGGACAAGACGCTCTGGAGCAACGACAACCAGGTGGACGGCATGGGCGACGACCAGCCGCCGGGAGAGATGAATCGCATCGCCAAAGGTGGACTGGACTTCGGCTTCCCATGGTACGGAGGCGGCCATACGCGAACCAACGAATACAAGAGCGAAACGCCGCCCGCAGGTGTCGTGTTCCCCGAGGTCGAGCAGGTTGCGCACGCGGCTGACCTGGGACTGGTGTTCTACACCGGCACGATGTTCCCGAAGAAGTACCAGGGCGCGATCTTTTCCACCCAGCACGGCTCGTGGAACCGGACGGTGCCCGTCGGCGCCCGCGTGATGGTCACGTTCCTCAAGGAAGACGGTCACGTCGCCGGAAAGTCGGAGCCGTTCGCCGAAGGATGGAACGACAACGGCTATTACCTCGGGCGTCCGGTAGACGTTGCGGAGATGCATGACGGCTCGTTGCTCGTCTCGGACGATCTGGTCGGCGCGCTTTATCGCATCTGGTACGACGGCAAGTGAGCTTGGGGTCGGACGACAGGGCCGGTGTGCCGGCCCTGCTCTTTTTTTCCCGTTTGTCAGCTGATTTTCGTGCCGGAAAGTCGGAGAAGCGGACGCGTTCAGCGCCGGGTATCGCCGTCATCGTGTCGCTGTTCTGCGTTGCGACGGGCGGCAACACCTACGCGGGAGACCTCAAGGCCGGTCGCGAAAAGGCGCTGATGTGCCAGGCATGTCACGGCACCGACGGCTTGTCGAAGGTGCCCGACGCGCCGAATATCGCCGCACAGACCGAGGCCTACCTGACAGCGCAGCTGCAGGCGTTCAAATCCGGCGCGCGCAAGAACGATTCGATGTCGGTGGTCGCTCAGACGCTCTCGGAGAAGGACATCGACGATCTTGCAGCCTACTTTTCCGCCATAGAAATCAAGGTAGTGAAGGTTCCCGGCGGATAGCGCTACGCGGCTATGTTGGCCAGCGCACCGTCCGATGCTCCGATCGAGCGTACAAAGGGCTTTGCTCAATCGGACATATGAGGACTTCCAATGATCAAGAAAGTACTATTTGTCAGCCTGATGGCCGCATCGATCGGCGGTATCGCGATCCCGGTGGCCGCCGCGGTTTACGTACAGGTGGGGCCGCCGGAAATGCGCGTCGAGGCCGTTCCAGCACCGCGCCGTGGTTACGTCTGGGCGCCAGGCTACTGGAACTGGCGAGGCAATCATCATGTCTGGGCCAGGGGCACCTGGGTGCGTGCGCGCCCCGGATACGCGTACCAGTCCCCGAAGTGGGTGGAACGCGACGGACGCTGGTCGCAGCAGCGCGCGCGTTGGGCGCGTGGCGATCGTGACGGCGACGGTGTGCCGAATGCCATGGACCGCCAGCCGGACAACTCGCGCCGCAACTGACACGCACTTTCGATGCATGGGCCGGCCAGCGCGGTTGCGCTGGCCGCGTTCATTTGGAGCCGGGGAAACCCTCGCTCCGGCGACCGCGATGTCAGTGCAACCGCCTGTGGCCGCCAGCGATCAGCCCTCAACTCACTTCCGCTTGCCAGCTTCCCGCTCGACGCCGACCGGCAGATCGGCGACGCGAGCCATCTCGGGATCGGCAAAGCGGCAGCCCTGCGCGACGTAGTCGGCGACCATCGCCGTCGCATCGGCGCCCCAGAACAGCGCGTCGCCGATCGCCAGCGTCGGCACGCCGAATACCCCGCGGGCAATCGCTTCGTCGGTGTTCCTCCTGAGCGCTTCCTTGACTTCCGGCGACTCGATGCGCGCAGCCGCGTCCGGCATGTGAATTTCGGTCATCAGCTCGGCCCATTCGATCGGCAGGTCGCCGACCCTGCCGTCGCGCCAGACAAAACGGAAGATGCGCCTGATGACCTCCGGGTCGGCGTCAGCTGCGACGGCCAGGCGCAACAGCGGCAGCGGGTTGAACGGATGCACGGCCGGAAACTTGAGCGGCACACCGATTCGCTTGGCCTGCCAGGCGACGAACTGATAGGTAAAGCGCCGCTTGGCGGGGATTTCGGCAGGTCCCTTGTGTCCGTGCGCCTTCAGCAGGCCGGCGAACAGCACCGGCCGGTAGCGCACGCGGATCGAGCGCTCGAGTTCCGGCAGCTGCTCGCATTGCAGGTACGAGAACGGCGAGACAAAATCGAAATACCAGTCAGCGCTCGCCATCGCGTTCATTCGCGGTTGCATGGCGCGCGGCGATCGCGGCGCCGAACTGCGCGCGCCGCGTCGCGAGCGTCGCCAACAGCGTGCGCTTCCGCTGTTCCGGCAGGTCGATCCAGCCGGCGATCTCGTCGAGCGTCCGGTAGCAGCCGACGCACAGGCCTGTCACAGCATCGATCGTGCACACGCTGGTGCACGGCGACGCGACGGCGGGGCCTTCAAGCCGCGTCATGGCTCTGCCGGCAGCGGCTGCCGGGCGTCGAGCGCGCGCGCCACGCGCGACGCCGGCTGACGGCCGAGGAAAGCGCAAATGTACCGGCCGGCGAGGCGCAGACGCGTCATGTCGACACCGGTTTCGATGCCGAGGCCCTCGAGCAGATACAGCAGATCTTCGGTGGCGACGTTGCCGGTCGCGCCCTTCGCGTAAGGGCAGCCGCCGAGGCCCGCCACCGAGCTGTCGAACGTGGCCACACCCGCTTGCATCGCTGCATACACGTTGGCGATCGCCTGTCCGTAGGTGTCGTGAAAGTGTCCGGCCAGGGCATCGACCGGGACCACCTCGGCGACGGTCGCGATCAGGCGTGCGGTCCGGCCCGGCGTGCCCGTCCCTAGGGTGTCGCCGAGCGAAATTTCGTAGCAGCCCATCGCGAGCAGCGCCGCTGCGACTTCGCGCACGGCCGACGGCGCGATCTCGCCTTCGTAAGGACAGTCGAGCACGCACGAAATGTAGCCGCGCACGCGCACGCCTCGCGTTTTGGCCGCGGCGGCGACCGGACGCGCGCGCTCGAGGCTTTCGCCGATCGAGCAATTGATGTTCTTTTGCGAAAAGGTTTCCGACGCGGCGACGAATACCGCCACTTCGTCGGCGCCCGCGGCGAGCGCCGCCTCGAAGCCCTTGACGTTCGGCGTCAGCACTGGATAACGCACGCCGGGCTTCCTCCGGATCGCCGCCATCACCTGCGCATTGTCGGCCATCTGCGGCACCCATTTCGGCGACACGAAGCTGGTCGCTTCGATCGCCGGCAGGCCCGCGTCGGTCAGGCGGTCGATCAGACCGACCTTGACCTCGGTCGGAACGACCGCCTTCTCGTTCTGCAAGCCATCGCGCGGCGCCACGTCGACGATGCGCACGCGCCGCGGCAGCTTGCTGCCGATTGCCCGCTTCGCCGATCGCATTGGCTTAGAAATCCCGCTCACGGTCGACGATGCCGGTGATCGGCAATCCGGCCTCGAGCCTGGTGATCTTGGCG
>JBDTNP010000161.1:0-4071 GCA_039933695.1 Betaproteobacteria bacterium
GCCGGGGACCGAGGGCAATTCTAACAGCCACGCCGGCCCGCCGACAGCGCGCCGGAAAGGCCCGTTATTTTGACACCGCCCCGCCCTGCCCCTAAGATGCCTGCGCCGACTTTCGCTCACGCGGCGCTTTCGCCGCGTAGGATTCCCCGATGTCCACTCCGCGACCGCCGTCCGCCCATCCCGAGCGGCGCTTTCGCGACGCGATGGCGCAGTTCGCCACCGGCGTGACCATCATCGCCGCGCCGCTCAAGCCCGGCGAGTACGTCGGATTCACCGCCAATTCGTTCAATTCGGTATCGCTCGACCCGCCGTTGATCGTCTGGAGCCTGGCGCGGCATTCGCGCAGCCTCGCGGCCTTCGAGGGCGCGTCGCGCTACGCGGTCAGCGTGCTGGCTCAGGATCAGGTCGGGCTCGCGCACCGGTTTTCACGTCCCCACGTCGACCGTTTCGCCGGCGTCGATTTCCGGCTGGGCGCCGCCGGCGCGCCGCTGATCGAAGGCGCAGTCGCCTGGCTCGAATGCCGCCATCACGCGCTGCATCCGGCGGGCGATCACATGCTGTTCATCGGCGAAGTCGAGGCCTGCGCGCTTCGCGCCGCGCCGCCGCTGGTCTGGCACGGCGGCAAATATTTGGCGGCCGCCGACTAGCGGGTGCCTGGGTGCCCGCCGCGCCGAGAACGAACGATCCGGCCGGACGGACTCTAGGCCGCCTTGCTCGCCTGGAACAGCGCGTGCACCTTGCGGAACAGCGGGCCCGGCTTGCCGGCGGCGAAAGGCCGACCATCGAGCGAGGTGACGGCAAGCACTTCCTTGGTCGACGACGACAGCCACATCTCGTCGGCAGCCAACGCCTCGTCCTTCGGCACCGGACGCATCTCGATCGGAAGACCGCCTTCGCGCGCCAGCTCGAACGCGACGTCGTAGGTGATCCCCGGAAGGATCTGGTTGTCCTTCGGCGGCGCGACGATCACTCCGTCGCGCACCAGCAGGACGTTCGACGCCGACGCTTCGGTCAGATAGCCGTTGCGGAACAGCACGGTCTCGGTCGCGCCGGCGTCGACGGCGAGCTGGCGCGCGAGCACATTGCCCAATAGCGAGATCGTCTTCAGATCGCAGTGCAGCCAGCGCTCGTCGACGCCGGTGATGACCGCGACGCCGCGCTCGATCTGCTCCCGGGACGGCAGCGCCAGCGGATTGCTCATCATGAACACCGTCGGCGCGACGCCTGCGGGAAACGCGTGGTCGCGCTTGGCGACGCCCCGCGTGACCTGCAGATAGACGCCCTGGTCGGCGAACGCCATCCGTCCGATCAGCCCGGCGATCATCGATGCCCACTCGGCGTCGGTATGCGGGTTGGCCAGCCGGATGCCGTCGAGGCTTCGCTGCAGCCGCGCCAGGTGCTGCCGCAGCCGGTAGGGCCGGCGGCCGTACACCGGGACCAGCTCGTACACGCCGTCGCCGTAGATAAAGCCGCGGTCGAGCACCGAAACCTTGGCGTCTTCGAGCGGGAGAAACTGGCCGTTGAGATAGACGGTCACGAATGGCCTTTCAAATTTACGTCGCCCGGTGCAGGCGTCGCCCCGATGGATGTCGTTCCCGCGCAAGCGGGAACCCAGCGTCGCTCGGCAGCGCAACCACATTGGATCCCCGCCTACGCGGGGATGACGCATCCGTTTCCAATCGCGGCCCGTCCCGCGGCGGGCCGCCCTTGGACGGATGCGTCACTTGAACCACAGGCGCACCGTGTCCCAGGCGCGCCCGAAGATGCTCGCAGGCGCCACGTCGGCGAGCGCCAGCAACGGATAGGCGCCGACCGGCTTGCCGTCGAGCGTGACCGTGACCGTTCCCACCGTCTGACCCTTGACCACCGGCGCCAGCAGCGGCTCGATCGCTTCGAGCGACAGCTTGAGATTCTGCGCCTGTCCCTTCGGCAAGGTCACATACCGGTCGACGACGAACCCGGCGGGCACCATCTTTTCGACGCCTTTCCAGACGCGCAGCGAGCTGACCGGCTGTCCGCTCTGATAAAGCTGCACCGAATCGTAGAACTGGAATCCGTAATTCAGCAGCTTCTGCGCTTCGATCGCGCGCGTCGACTCCGACGCGGCTCCGAGGACGACCGCGAGCAGCCGGCGCTGTCCGCGCTTGGCCGACGCGATCAGGCAGAAGCCGGCGGCATCGGTGTTGCCGGTCTTCATCCCGTCGACGTATGGATCGGTCCACAGCAGCCGGTTGCGGTTCGGCTGCGTAATATTGTTGTAGCGGTACTCCTTGATCGAATACAGCGGGTAGTACTCTGGAAAATCCCGGATCAGCGCGGCGGCGAGCAGCGCGAGATCGTTTGCCGTCGACGTTTCCTTCGGCGCGGGCAGGCCGGTCGCGTTGACAAAACGGGTGTTCTTCATGCCGAGCCGCGCTGCCTCGCGATTCATACGCTCGGCGAACGCATCTTCCGATCCGGCGACGGTTTCCGCCAGCGCGATGCTCGCATCGTTGCCCGACTGCACGATGACGCCGTGCAGCAGCTCGTCGACGCTCACCGCTTTTTTCGGCTCGATGAACATGCGCGAGCCCTCGGCGCGCCAGGCCCTTTCGGACACGTTGACCATCTGCGAAGGGGTGAGCTCCTTGTCCTTGAGCGCGCGAAAGGTCAGGTACGCGGTCATAAGCTTGGTCAGCGACGCCGGCTCGCGGGGCGCATCGGCATTGTCGGCGGCCAGCGTCTGCCCGCTCACCAGGTCGACCAGCAAATACGCCTTGGCCGCGATCGACGGCGGCGGAACAGCGGCGGGAAGAATGCTCTCTGCGGTCGCTGGAGCAGCAAGCAGGGCGAACGCGAAGAACAGCAGTTGTCGATATCGGGGAGACATGGAGAAAAACGTGCGTGCAGGCGCGCATTATAACGCGACCCCGCATGCAGACTGGCGCGCCGCGGCGCCATGCGCTCTAATCGCGGTAACGACGGTGGATCAGGGGGATGCGATGCGTTCATCAACCGGCTTGGGTCTTGCCGCGGTTATCGCGCTCGTCGTCAACGCCTGCACGACGCTCCCGGCGACGACGCCGCCGCAGCGGCAGCCGACCGCCAGCGCGCGCGACTCGCTGGCGGCATCCGAGCTGGCGTTTGCCAGGCACTCGGTCGACTATGGCATGCGCGCCGCGTTCATCGAATACTTTGCCGACGACGGCGTCAACTTTGCGCCCGATCCGGGCAACACCCGGGCGCGTTTCCGTGCCCGCCCCGAGGCAATCGAGCCATTCTTCCTCGACTGGCATCCTGCCATCGCCGCCGTGGCGCGTGCCGGGGATCTCGGTTTCACGACCGGTCCGTATACGATCACCGGCCGTGCGCCCGCGGTGCGCGAGCCGGCGCAGGGCATGTTCTTTTCGGCGTGGCGCCGCCATCCTGGCGGCAGCTGGAAGGTCATCGTCGACGGCGGCGTTCCGACGCGCGCCGCCGTGCCCGATGCGGCGTTCGGCGACGATCCGCAGCCGCTGCTATCGGTCGCGACTGCCGGAGGCGCAGGCGGGCAAAAGGCCTTGTTCGATCTGGAAGCGCAGCCGCTGTTCGGCGAAGCGCCGGCAGCGAACGGCTATGCGGCGTTGCTGGCCGACGAGGCTCGACTCGTCATCGGTCCGACGCCGCCGGCGCTCGGCCGCGACGCGATCGTCGCGCAGCTGGCCGAGCGCGAGCTCAAATTTCGATGGGAAACGCTCGCCGCCGGCGTGTCGCGCTCCGACGACCTGGGCTACAGCTACGGACGGCTGCATCTTCTCGGCGCTCGCGCAAAGGCGCCGGGCTACTACGTCCACGTCTGGATGCGCGATCGCGGCGGACACTGGCGCATCGTCGCCGAGCTGATGCTGTTGCCCGATGCCGACGCTTAAGCCGCGGTCGCGATCGGATAACTAGCGGACGATGAGCCGGCGGCGATCGATCTCGGTGTGCACGCCGTCGACGTTGACGACCAACGTCCGCACGCCGAGGCTGCCGGCGGCGAGAGCCTGCGGCGGGAGTCTCGCGACGAAGCCCGGCAGCGCGACATCCGGATAGCTCGGGAAATACAGCGCC
>JBDTNP010000162.1:0-4623 GCA_039933695.1 Betaproteobacteria bacterium
AGCCTTCGACCTGGTAGGCGGAAGTCGCGCCGCCCCAGAGAAAGCCCGCCGGAAATTCGATTCGTGTGCTCATGTCGGTTCTGTTTTCTTGTTGGTTTTCATCGCCCGTCGATCAGCACGCTGGCCGGCAGCGCGCCGATGCGCAATTCTGCACCGGAAAACCGGACCGGCTTGCCGTTGATGGTCGCCGATCGGGGCGGCTTGTCGCCCGGCCAGACGAGGATAAAGCCGCCCGGCGGCATACCGGATCCCGGCGCCAGGCGTAATGTCACCCGACCGCCGTCGCGACGAAGCGTATAGCTCAAGCGTCCGTACGGCGTGCGCAAGTTCCGCACCGCGATACCGCCTCCGTCGAGCCAGTCTGGCGCGATGCCTGCAGCGAGCAAGATCGCGCGGTCGGCATCGCGCTCGTACGCGAACAGATCCAGCGTCGCGCGAATGAAATCGGACGCTACCCAGGCGTGAGGCATGTCGCCGATGAAACGCGGCTCACTCGGATCGCGGCCGACGACTTCGGGCCACTGGTTCCACGCCAGCGGGCGCCGCCCGGCGAGAAAGAACGCGAGCAGCGCCTGCGCGCGGGCGCGCCAGCCGAGCCGCACCATCGTCCCGACGACGCGCAGCTCGTAAGGCGTGTACACATCCCACGCCGTCTTGCCGTCGCGGCGGTCGGTGAACTCGCGCCAGTACCGCTCGTAGGTGGCTCGCACCAGGTCGGACGGCAGCGTGCTGATGTCGCCGCGCGGCGCGAAGGCGATGGCGGTCGATGTCGGATCGAAATCGCCAAGCTCCGCCGCTCCCGGAAGGTAGCCGATGCCGCGTGCGGCGACGGCGGCATGCAGCGAATCCACGAGGTCATGGCGAAAGTCATCGCGCTCGACCCCCAGGCGGTGCGCTTCCGCGACCCGGCCGAGCGCGACGGCGATATCGATCGCCCCTTCGTAGCCCTTTAGTGCCCAGAAGTCGTCCCAATACGAATGCATCGCCTTTTCCGAGTATCCCTCGTGGCTGATCGATGCCGGCAGCAGCCCATAGAAGCTTCGCTTGTCCGGCGCGAGATTGGCATCGACGCGCTCGGAGCGCCGCAGCAGGTCGAGGTAGCGCGCGGCCGCCTGTACGTGCGGCCACATCGCGCCGATCAGCGCGTGATCGTGCGTATACCGGTAGATCTCGGCGGCGAGAAAAATGAATTCGCCGGCGCTGTCGTTTTCCGGGACCGGATCGGCGCCGCGCCGGTCGACGCAGCAGGGGACCTTGCCGCTGGCGAATTGATGCGGCGCGTACCAGCGCAGGAACTCGGCGGCCACACCTGCATCACCGAGCCGCAGCAGCGACTCCGATATCATTGCGCCGTCGCGTATCCAGGACCGCGCGTAGGATCTCGTTCCCGGACGCAGCATCGGGCCGTCGCGAGTCATCAGGATGTGTGCTAGCGAGGTTCGCAGTGCGTCGACCAGCGGTTGCGCGACCGGAGGAACCTTGAGCGAAACCTGATTGAGCTTTTCGCGCCATGCGGCCGCGGCGTCGCGTCGCTCGCGTGCGACCCAGGCCTCTCCCGATATGCGGCGCAGATCGGGGCCTGCGCCGCTGGCGGACAAGGGAATGACCAGGTCGATCGTACGGCTGCCGTGCGGCCGCAGTTCGAGCTTGTAGCCGAGTGCGCCTGACGCATAGCCGAACGAGTCGTGCGCGCGATTCGCCTCGGGCCACGCCGAGCGCGCCAGCAGCTTGGGCAAGGCGGCAGGATCGGAAGAGAACGCGCCGACCTTGTCCGGGCGCTGCAGCGCGTACACCTTGCGCTGGTCGTTGACGGTGAACGCCGTTTCGTCCCAGGTGATGTCGCGAATCGCGCTGACCCCACCGACGGTATTGAGAAATTGCGACGGCGGGTTGACCTGGAATGGCCGGAAGGCGAGCACGAGCTGCAGCGGCAACCGGTCCCCGGTCAGGTTGGTGATCTGGTACCGGGCGACGATCCGCGGCGATTGTTGCGTTCCCGATGCGAACGACGACACGCTGAGTTCCCACTGCGGCTGCCGCCATCGCACGCCCGGCATCGGGAGATAGCCGTCGGCCAGGAACGGATGCGCGTCGGCCTCGGCCCAGGTCGTCAGCTTGCCGCCGGCAACGACGAATGGCTCGATCGAGAATCCGCCCTGCCCGGCCTCCAGCGCGCCGTCGGTCGACAACAGCGCACTGTCGCTGCCGCCGTCGACGCCGATCAGCGTCCAATAGACTTGCTCGCCGGAGAACCCGCGCGGGAAATAGCCGCGCGGCGAATTCCGGGCAACCACTTCGATGAATGCGTTGGCCGATTCGCCGAACTCCGGGTCCTTGATTTCCACTTCGGCCAGGCCGTAAGCCCCGGCCGGGCCGTCCTGCAGCGACAGTCTCAGGTAACGGCTCTCGGCTTCCGGCAGCGCCAGCGCATCGTTGCCGCCGCTGCCGTCGCTGACGCTGCGCAGCGTGCGCCACTGGGCCCCGTCATCGGAAACCTCGATCTCGTAGCGCGACGCGAACTCCTTGTCCAGCCAGTGCAAGACGATGCCGCCGAATTCGCGCCGCTGCCCGAAGTCGAGCGTGAGGCTTTGCGCCGGACCTCCGCCGGGATCACTGCGCCATGCGGTCGCCAGCTGGCCATCGACTGCGCGCGCCGGATCGGAGCCCGGTCGATCGGACGAGGCATGCACGGCGGGCGTCGGCCAGACCGCCGGCACGGGCGGGAGTTCGCGCACTGCGAGCCGGCTGAACCGGACCGAGCCGGCCCCGCCGCCGCGTCCCGCGGCGACGACGAACTCCAGTCGCGCCGCGTGCCTGAGCGAGCGATCCGTCGTCGGACCCCAGGCGAATTCGATCTGGCGCTTGCGGATCCTGACCTCTCGCCAGTCGCGAGGAAACGCGAAATTCGGCCGATTGAACCACCAGACGTTGTCACCCGCAGCGTCGGTCAGCTTGAACTGGAAATTGTTTACCGGCACGTCGGCGCGCACGTAAAACGAGATCTCGTAATTGGAGGGAAGGTCGAGCGGCAGCGCACGGTCGGCTACCGCGTAGCCGGCGGTGCCGGCAAGATCGAAATCGAGCTGCAGCGCGCGGCCATCGATGCCGTCGGCGGCATGGATCGATGCTCGCACGCCGTCGGACGCGCCGGCATGCCACGGCGAAAGGTCGGCGAAATCGTCGAGCACCCGCCGTGGCGCCTCAGGCGCCTGTGCCGCCGCCTCCCCGAGGGCAAGCGCAGCGGCGAGCGCGATGGCGACGACCGCAGGCAGAGCGCGCCCGGGCCGTCGCGGGCCGATGTCAACGAACGGTCTCACCCCTTGACGCTTCCCGCCAGCAATCCTTGCATGTAGTAGCGCTGCAAAGCGAGGAACACCAGCAGCACCGGCAGCGTCGTCAGCACCGAGCCCGCCATCATCAGCTCGTTATCCTGCACGTGCTCGCGCGAAAGGCTGGCCAGCGCGACGGGCAGCGTATAGAGGTCCTTGTCGGTGAGGACGATCAACGGCCACATGAAATCGTTCCAGGTGCCGAGCAGCGTGAATACCGCCAGGGTGACGATGATCGGTTTGAGCGCCGGCACGACGATAGCGCCGAAGATGCGGAACTCGCTGGCGCCGTCGATGCGCGCCGCTTCCAGCAGCTCGTCGGGGATCGACAGCGCGTACTGCCGCACCAGAAAAATGCCGAATATCCCCGCCATCGCGGGCACGATGACGCCGCCATAGCTGTTGACCAGCCCCATCTGCTTGAGCAGCAGGAACAGCGGTACCATCGCAACCTGCGCGGGAATGACCAGCGCACCGAGCAAGAGCTTGAAGATGCGGTCACGTCCGGCAAAGCGAAGCTTGGCGAATGCATAGCCGGCCGCCACGTTGAACACCAGCGACACCGCGGTCACCGCCGCCGCGAGAAATACGCTGTTGACCAGATACCGTCCGACGCCCGCGCGTCCGAAAAGCTCCCGATAGTTGCCGAGCGTCACGCGTTCGGGAACGAGCGGCGGCGGATAGCTGCTGGCTTCGCCCGGGGACATCAGCGATACCGAGACCATCCATAGCAGCGGGAACAGCGTGAGCGCCGCCGCGGCCAGCAGCAGGCCGTTCACCAGCGGCGCCTGGATGCGGCGCGTTAGCCGCCGATCCATCTTTTCCCCCGAAGCTGCAGCGCGGTCACGGCGAAGATTAGCAAGAACAGAACGAACGCGACCGCCGAGGCGGAACCGAGGTTCCACCACTTGAATCCTTCCTCGTACATGAAATAGAGCACGCTGACCGTGCTTTGCAGTGGTCCGCCCTGCGTCATCACATAGGGCTCGGCGAACAGCTGGAAGTAGCCGGCTATGGTCAGGATGCCGACCAAGATGACGACCGGCGAGAGCATAGGCAGCGTGATTGAGCGGAGCTGGCGCCAGATCGAGGCTCCATCGATGCGCGCTGCCTCATAGAGCTCCTCCGGAATGCTCTGCAGGCCGGCCAGAAAGATGATCATGTTGTAGCCGAAGTTCTTCCACACGGCGAAAAGGATGATCGCCGGCATCGCCCAGTGCGGGTCGCCCAGCCAGTCGATCGGATCGATGCCGATGCCGCCGAGCGCATCGTTGAGCAAGCCGTAACGCGTGTT
>JBDTNP010000163.1:0-3890 GCA_039933695.1 Betaproteobacteria bacterium
AATTTCGCCAGCGACAGGACGACGCCCTTGCGGCAGGGCGTCGCGCCGCCGGACAGTCCGGTGCCCGCGCCGCGCGCGACCACCGGCAGACGTGCCGCATGACACAGTCGAAGGATGCCGACCACCTGCGCCTCGTTGTCCGGGAGGAGCACGGCCAGCGGCTGTTCGCGGAACAGCGTCAGCCCATCGCATTCATAGGGTCGCGTCCCCTCGGCCGAGGCGACGATGGCCGACGGTGGAAGTATGTCGCCAAGTGCGGAGAGCAGGGTTGAATCGAGCATCGCAGAACACGGCCTAGCGGATTCGATTATTCCACAAACCAAGGGCTGGCACTACGCAGCTTGTACCGTGCAACTCGCGAGCGCCGCGCTGCGCGAACGCCTGTCTCGTCTATAATCCCTCCTGTTTGGAGATCGCGGCGAGGCCCAGCGGAGCTCAAACGATGAATCCGGATGAAATCTACGCCAAGACCGAGGAAGGCGTGCGTGAGCTGAAGGAGCGGACGCACAACCTGCCGATCGCGCTGCGTAGCCTTTTGATCATGATCGACGGCAATCGCACCGTCGCCGAAGTTCTTGAGCGCGCACGCGCCGTGCGCGCGGACGCCGCGGCGCTTGCCACGCTCGAGCGCGTCGGCCTGATCTCCAAGCGATTCAGCGCGCCTTCGTCGGCCGCGGGCGAAGCCGAGGCGGCACCGCGCAGCGAGGACGAAGTGAAGCGCTTCATGACCGCGCAACAGCGGATCAGCGACGCGATCAACAATCACCTCGGATTCCGCGGCTACCTGATGATGATGCGGTTGCAGCGCGCCGAAAATCTGCGCGATCTACGCGACTTTCTGCCCGACTTCGCGCAGGCGCTGACCAAGCGCATCGGGGCGGCCAACGCCGGGCAGATCGTCTCCGGAATCGAGCGACTGCTCACCACCGGCGGCTGAGGCATCGGCCGGCGCGCCAGCGTTTGCGATGCCGAAGCTCGCTGCGTGCCGTCTCGCTCGACGTCGCGACGCCTGCTGTGCGCAGGCCCGGCTGTAGCCGGCCAGGTCCGTGCATCCAAGCGCCAGGACATAGCAGCGATAAGCGAGCCGCCGCTCGAGGCGCAGCGCGTGCACCGCGGCGCCAAGCAGAATCGCACCCGACGCGCGCAGAACAGGGGCGAGCAAGGCGGCGATCGCTGGCCGTCTCGCATGCAGGTAAACCGGATGCCTGATCCGGGCGCCCCCGTCCTGCCCCCGTGCAAGCACATCCTCGTAGTACGCGTAGCGTCCGGCCCCGCTATCCTGCGCCAGCTGGAGCCAAAGCTTTTCCCCCATGTCGTTGCAGTGCGTGGCGAGCGGTGCCCGAATTCGGCCGATGACGGCTCTGCGCTGCAGCGCCCGATGAAATAGCGCCGTCTCGCTGAATCGGAGATAGCGCGCATCGAGCCCGCCCAGCGCATCGAGCATGCCCCTGCGGATGACGCTGTTCGCGCCGAGCGAGAAAACACCGGCGGCCAGCGCGCGCTGTTGATGCCGATCGTTGTGCATCGCGACCAGGCGGCCGAGCGGAGACGCGGCGTGATTGAGCCGCGGCGCCCACGCGATGTCGCAGCCGGGATTGCGCGCGAAGTGCTCGTCGATCAGCGAGCAGCAATCTTCGTGCAGCACCGTGTGTCCTTCGCAGAAAAATACTAGGTCCCCGGTGCAGCGCCGGTGACCGGCCCGATAAAGCTCCACCTCCCTGAAGGTAGTCGCGGGATCGAGGTCGGTGTGCGCGACGGCATCGCAACGCGCCAGCAGCGCACCGACAGCGGGGTCGCGCATCCCGGTCTCATCGCGCGCCGTCACCGCCACCACTTCGTAGCGATCGCGGCGGTAGCTCTGGGAGAGCGCCGACTCCAGTGCCCTCCAGCCGGCGTTTCGCCGGTCGAACAGCGGAACGATGATCGAGATTTTCACGCTGGCGTCATTTCGCCGGACGGAACTTGTGCGCCAGCGTATTTTCGTCGGTGCGCGGCACGTAAGTGATGCCGTTGCGCGTGGCCCAGAGGTTGACCTGGAAATGCAGCGGGATGATGCCGGTATCCTCGATCGCGATCTCGGTCGCGCGCTGCAGTAATGCCTCGCGCTTCGGATCGTCGACGGTCGCCAGCGCCTGCTCGAGCAGCGCGTCGACTCTCGGATTCGAGTACCGGCCGCGGTTCGCCGTTCCGAAGCCCTTGTCGCGGCTGTAGGTGGCCACCAGCGCCTTCAGCGGACTCGACGCTTCGCCGGTGCCGGAGCTCCATCCGACCAGCATGAAGCTGAACTTGAGCTCGGTCGCCTGCGGAAAATAGGTGGCCGAGGGCATCGCCTCGACCTTGGTCGCGATGCCGACGCGGGTCAGCATCTGGGCGACCGCCTGCGCGATCTTGGCGTCGTTGACGTAGCGATTGTTCGGCGCATGGATCGTTACGCCGAAGCCGTCGGGATAGCCGGCCTCGGCCAGCAGCTTTTTCGCGCCGGCCGGATCGTAGGGCTCGACCTTCAGGTTCCTGGTCGTGCCGAACATGCCGTCGGCAAGCAGCTGTCCCGCCGCCACCGCCTCGCCTTCCATCACCTTGTCGACGATCGCGTTGCGGTTGATCGCCTTGGAGATCGCTTTCCGCACGCGGGGGTCTTTTAACGGGTTCTTCGCCAGCGGCTTGCCATCCTTGTCGGTGACGAACGGAGAGATGTCGCGATCGCTGTCCATGTGCAGGTAGATCAGGCGGTCGGCGATGACCTTGTACACGTTCAGGCGCTTGTCGGCGCGGATCCCCGCCACGTCGGATGTAGGTACGTACTCGATCGCCTGCACGTCGCCGGCGAGCAGCGCCGCGACCCTTGAGGCATCGTTCGGCAGAAGCCGCAAGGTCACTTTTTCCCAGGGCGTCTTGCCGCCCCAGTACGCGTCATGGCGCGCGAGCTCGATGCGATCGCCCTTGGCATAGCGCAGCAGCTTGTACGGCCCGGTTCCGATCGCGGCCTTGCCGCTGTTGAAGTCCTCGGTGCTCGCCCTCGCCGCCTTGGCGGAAATGATCGCTACCTGGGTCATGTCGGTCGGCATCAGCGGATAAGGGGCGGCGGTGCGGAAGCGGATCGTGTAGGGGTCGATGACGGACATTTCCTTGATCTGCTTCGTATACGCGGTGAACGGCGACGGACTGTTCGGCACCAGCGGCACGCGCTCGATCGAAGCGACGACATCCGCCGCCGTGAACTCGCTGCCGTCGTGGAATTTCACGCCCTTGCGCAGCTTGAACTCCCAGGTGAGCGGATCGACGGTGCGCCAGGATTCGGCCAGACCCGGAATCGGCTTCTGCCGCTCGTCGCGCAGCACCAGATAGTCGAAAATGTGCGCGGCGACGTTGTTGTTCGGCGTGACGTTGTGGTAGTGCGGATCGATCGCCGTCACATCGGCGCCGATGCCGATCGTGAGCTCCGCGGCGGCGGCAGGGCCGGCGGCGAGCGCGCCCGACAGGGCAAAGAGTGGGATCAGGAAGTTCGTCATCCGCGGCATGAGGACTCCTTCGATCGCCGGCTGCAAGCGCCGGCGTGGCAGGCCCAATCGTAACCGATTGTAACCGACTGTTCCTGCGAAGAAACTCGGTGTCAACGCTGACGTCTAACCATCGTTAGTAGGATATCGCGGCATTCGCGATTTCCGGAACAAGGAGCTCACATGAAACTTCGCCTCGCTACGATTGCCGCCGCCGCGGCGCTTGGCCTCGCCGGCGCGACGCTCGCGACCACCGCTTCAGCCCGAGACCAGTTCTCGGTGTCGATCGGTGCGCCTGGCTTCGCGGTCGGATACTCGAACTACGGACATTACGGGCGCTCGTACGTCTATGCGGCGCCGCCGGTCGTGTACGGCCCGCCGGTCGCGTATTAC
>JBDTNP010000164.1:0-5758 GCA_039933695.1 Betaproteobacteria bacterium
CGCCGCTCGCGCTCGATGCGGACAAGGCCATCGCGGCCGATCCGGCCAGGTTTCGCTTCCGCGCGGTCCGGGCGCGGGGAACGTACGACGCGGCGCATCAGCTGCTGATCGACAACCGGGTGCACGCCGGCCGCGCCGGTTTCGATGTGGTCGCACCGCTGAAGCTCGAAGGCGCCGGCTACGTGCTGATCGACCGCGGCTGGGTAGCGCAGGGACCAAGCCGCGCCGTTCTGCCGCAGGTACCGTCACCCGCGGGAGCGATCGTCGTCGAAGGACGGATCAATCTGCCGCCGGCGCGCTATCTCGAGCTCGGCGCCGATTCGAATGCCGGCCCGATACGCGAGAACCTCGACATCGCCCGAATCGCCGCGAGCAGCGGACTGCCGTTGCTGCCGTTCATCGTCGAGCAGACGAAAGACACCGGCGACGGGCTGGTGCGCGACTGGCCGGCGCCCGACTTCGGCATCGAGCAGCACCAAAGCTACATGGTGCAATGGTATTCGCTGGCGGCGCTGGGCGTCGTGCTCTGGCTTGCGCTCAACTGGCGGACGGACGAGGACGATGGCGCGGCATCGCGGTAAGCCAGGCGGACGCCGCACGCTGTTGCTGATCGTTGCGACCGGCCTGGCCCCGATCGTCGCCTCGTACGCCGCGTATTACTGGTTTACCCCATCCGGACGCCTCAACTACGGCGAGCTCCTGGAAACCGCGCCGGCGCCGATCGTTGCGGGGACAAACGCCGACGGGAAAGCCTTTTCGCTGACCGACCTGCGCGGCAAGTGGGTCCTGCTGATCGCGAGCCGGGGCGTCTGCGGCGACGATTGCGCGCGCGCCCTTTATGCTACTCGCCAGGCGCGCACGATTCAGGGACGCGAACAGGACCGCGTTGTCAGGTTGCTGCTGCAGCCCTTGGCGGCACCGGCGCTGCCGCAGGAGCTCGCGGCCGCGCATCCGGGACTCGTCATCGTGAGCATCGATCAGCGTGCGCTCGAGCAGTTGCCGTTCGGCGCAAACGCCGGCGTCCTGCTGCTCGACCCGCGCGGCAACCTCGTGCTGCGCTATGGCCCCGACCCCGACATCCGGGGACTCGCCAACGATCTGCAGCGGGTCCTCAAGGCGTCGCAGATCGGGTGAGCGACGATGGTAAAATGATGCCCTGTCCCGCTCGTTGCCTCCCAGTCCGATGACCACCATCGCGCTTCGCCAAGACCGCCTGCGCCAGTTCCTGTCGCTGACCAAGCCGCGCGTCGTGTCGCTGATCGTGTTCACGGCGGTGATCGGCATGTTTCTCGCGTCGCCGGCGCTGCCGCCGCTCAACGCGCTGGTCTTCGGCACTCTGGGCATCGCGCTGGTCGCCGGCGCGGCAGCCGCGATCAACTGCCTCGTCGAGCAGAAGATCGACGCCGTGATGGCCCGCACCCGCGCTCGACCGCTGCCGCGCGGCGACCTGACTTCGGCCCAAACGTTGCTGTTCGCCGGCATCGTCGGCGCCGCGGGCCTCGCGATACTGCGCGTGATGGTCAACCCGCTTACGATGTGGCTGACGCTGGCGACGTTCGTCGGCTACGCCATCGTGTACACGGTGTTGCTCAAGCCCGCCACGCCGCAGAATATCGTCATCGGCGGCGCTTCGGGCGCGATGCCGCCGGTGCTCGGCTGGGCGGCGGTGGCCAACGATGTCGCGCCGGAAGCTTTGCTGCTGTTCCTGATCATTTTCGTCTGGACGCCGCCGCATTTCTGGTCGCTGGCGCTGTACCGCGCCAAGGAGTACGCGAAGGCCGGGGTGCCGATGCTGCCGGTTACACACGGGTCGGCATATACCAGGCTGCACATCCTGCTGTACACGGTGGCGCTGATCGCGGTGACGCTGCTGCCGTTCGCGATCAGGATGAGCGGATATCTTTATCTTGCGTCTGCCGTCGCGCTGGGCGCGGTGTTCGCGGCTTACGCGGTGGCGCTGCTGCGCCGCTACAGCGACGGGCTCGCGCGCAGGACCTTCCGTTATTCGATCGTCTATCTGGCCGCGCTTTTTTCCGCGCTGCTGCTCGACCATTACTGGCACTAGGCTCCAATCGCCAATGCGCCTGCTAGCCATCCTGTCGCTCGCGCTGGCCGTCGCCGCCTGCGGGCCGGCTACGCCCAAGTTCCAGGGCTCCGACGTGACCGGTGCCGCCTTTGGCCGCGACTTCCATCTCGTCGACCACAACGGCACGCCGCGCACGCTCGGCGACTTTCGCGGCAAGGCCGTCGTGATCTTTTTCGGCTATACGCAATGTCCGGATTTCTGTCCGACGACGCTCGCGGAGCTCGCCGCCGCGATGCAAAAGCTCGGACCCGATGCAAGCCGGGTCCAGGTGCTGTTCATCACCGTCGACCCCGAACGCGACACGCGCGACGTGCTCGCCCATTACGTTCCAGCATTCGACCCATCGTTTCTCGGCCTGTACGGCGACGACAAGGCGACGTCGGAAGTGGCCAAGGAGTTCAAGATCATCTACCAGAAGCAGCCGGGCAAGACGCCGGGAAGCTATACGCTCGATCATTCGGCGGGAACGTATATTTTCGATGCGCAGGGCCGGCTTCGAGTCTACGAAAATTACGGACCCGGCCCCGAGGTCTACGCGCACGACCTGCGCGAAGTGCTGAAGCCCGCGGCTTAAGAGCTTGCGGTGCGACGCGCCCGCGCGCGGCGACGATCATGCAGACCACCGTCCAGGACGCCTTTGCGCTGGCGGCAAGGCACGAAGCCGGCGGCCGGCCTGCCGATGCGCGCGCGATCTACGAGCAGATCCTCGCGGCGATGCCCGAGCATCCGGGTGCGCTGCTGCGGATCGCCGAGCAGGAAATCGGCAGCGGGGGCCTCGACGCGGCGCAAGCCTTGCTCGCGCGGGCACTCAAGGCCGCGGTGGCGCAATCGCTGCCGGCGCACGAGATCTGGCTCGGGGCGGGGCGTGTCCACTTCGCGCGCGGTGAGCACAAGGCCGCGATAGCTGCCGTCGTGCAGGCAATGTCGTCGCCTCCGTCCGGCGGAGCCGTTGCGCAAAAGCTCGGCGAGCTCGCACGCGACGCCGGCGGATTCGATGTCGCCGAACAATGCTTTCGCACAGCAGCCGAGCACGAGGTGGCGCGATTGCACGCGCTGGGCAAGGCGCAGAAGGCGGCGGGAGCGCTCCTCGCGGCGCGTGCAACCCTGGAGCAATGCGCGAAGCTCGCTCCGGGCGATGTTGACGTACTCATTACGCTGGGCGCGACCTGCCTGGAGCTCAATGATGCCCCGGAGGCGCGGCGGCATTTCGAGCGCGCGATCGAACTTGGCGCTCGCCAGGGCGAACTATGGGACAACCTGGGACTTGCCCGTCGCGCGCTGGGCGACGAGGAAGGTGCGGCGGCGGCATTCGAGCGCGCGCTGCAGGCCGCACCGGCGCTGACCCCGGCGATGTCGAACCTGGTCTACACGCAGCAATACCTGTGCGCCTGGGATGCGCTCGAGCAAAGCGAGCGCCGCCTCACTGCGACCCTTGCCGATCCGGCGGGCGATCCGCGCTGGCCGCCATTCGTCGCTCTGGCGATGCCGCTCGCACCTGCGCAGCAGCTCGAGGTCGCGCGCCGCTGGTCGCGCGCGATGCTGCCGCCGGCGGCGCTGCGACGGCGCCCGCCGCCGCGAGCGAAGCGCCTGCGCGTAGGCTACCTGTCCGGCAGCTTTCACGAACATCCGACTGCGCGTCTGATGGTCGGTCTTTTCGAGGCGCATGACCGCGAGCGCTTCGAGGTGACCGGGTACAGCTACGGACCCGACGACGGCAGTGCGCTGCGCGAGCGCGTGCGCGCCTCGTTCGAGCATTGGCGCGACGTTCGCGAATTATCGGACGCGGACATCGCGCGGGTGATCCGCGACGACGGGATCGATCTGTTGATCGAGCGCAAGGGCCACACCCACGGCGGCAGGCTGGGCATCCTCGCGCAGCGGCCGGCCGCGGTGCAGATCCATTACATGAGCTTCCCCGGGACGATAGGCTACGACGCGGTCGACGGCGTGATCGCCGACGCCGAGGTCGTGCCGCCGGGTGCGGAAGGCGATTTTCACGAGCGCGTATGGCGGCTCCCGCGCTGCTATTACGTCAACGACAACCGGCGCGGCGTACCTCGCGCCAGCTCGCGCCGCGACAACGGCCTCCCCGATGATGCGCTGGTGCTCGCGTGTCTCAACCAGAGCTACAAGCTGCGCCGGCCGTTCTTCGCCGCGTGGATGGAGGCGTTGCGCGCGCAATCCGACGCCGTGTTATGGCTGCTCGCGGGCCACCCGCGGGCGCAAGCCAATCTGCGCGCCGAAGCCGGGAGCAGCGGCGTCGATCCGGCGCGGCTGATCTTCGCGCGGCCCGCGGCGCAGGATGCGCATCTTGCGCGGGTTGCATGCGCCGACCTGGCGCTCGACACGCTGCCGTACGGCGCCCACACGACCGGCGTCGATGCATTGTGGGCGGGCGTACCGATGCTGACCTGCCGCGGCGACACGTTTGCGGGCCGGGTCGGCGCGAGCATGCTGCTCGCGGCGGGCTTGCCGGGGCTGGTGGCGAATACGCTCGACGACTATCGCGCGCGCCTGGTGGCGCTCGGCGCGGACCGCGCGGCATTGCGCGGCTACCGCGCCCATCTCGAAGCCAGCCGCGACACCAGCCCGCTGTTCGACACGGCTGCCTTTGCGCGCGACTGGGAAACGCTGCTGCTGACGATCTGCGACGACGCGGCGCGGGCCGGCGTTTAAGCCCGGCGCGCGCCGGGAGCCCGCAACTGCAGCGTCAGCTCCGCGACACGGCGCTCATCGACGTCTTTCGCCGCGGCCTCGATATCGGCGAACGCGACCCGGGCGACCAGGCGCGGCTGCGGAGCGACCCGGTCGAAGCTCGCCGCGTGCGCGGCGACGAACTTCTCGTTGTAGCGGTGCCATTCGGCGTCGAACGCACCCGGAGAGCGATGAAAGACGGTAATGTCCGAGGCCACCGCGACCGCGTGTCCGGCGGCGTTGG
This sequence comes from Betaproteobacteria bacterium, assembly GCA_039933695.1. GTDB lineage: Bacteria > Pseudomonadota > Gammaproteobacteria > Burkholderiales > Casimicrobiaceae > PALSA-1003. The sequence continues at coordinate 5,025 of JBDTNP010000164.1, forward strand.
CGCGAAAGGAGAAATCGGCGTCGTACAAGTGAAAGCCGTCGAAGCGCTGCGCGTCGAAGCCGATCGCGGCAGCCACATCGCGGCGCGCCGCGATCATGCATCCGTCGAGCAGCCGGATGTCGTCGACCCGGCGGCCGGCCGCGCCCCACACCAGCAGATCGACATGCGATCCTTTGGGCGCGGCGGCGACGACGTGACCATGGGTGTGCGGCTGGCCTGCGTAGCCCCAGAATCCGGACAGCGCCGCGGTGGCGCCGGCGACGCCGACGACGGCGACCTGTTCGAGGTGCGCCGCAAGCCGGTCGGCGAATGCGCTGGAGATCGGAAACGCATCGTCGTGCGAGAACACGATGTTGACGCCTCGCGCGCGGGCGATACCGCGGTTATAGGCTTCGGCAAGCGACTTCGCGTTGTCGATAACGATCAGGTCGAACGCTTCGTCGGCGAAGGCGGCGCGGTAATGCGTCAGGCACTCGTCGAGGCGAGCGCGATCGATGCTGCAGACGACGAGGGAAAAGCGCGGCAAGGTCGGGCCCTGGCCGGCGCCGGTCACCGCTGGATCAGCTCGATCTTATAGCCGTCCGGATCCTGAACGAAGGCGATGACCGTCGTGCCGCCCTTGACCGGACCGGCCTCGCGCGTCACGGTGCCGCCCTTGGCGCGCACGTCGGCGCATGCCGCGGCGGCGTCCGGCACCTCGATCGCGATGTGGCCGAAGCCGTCGCCGAGCTCGT
>JBDTNP010000165.1:0-2498 GCA_039933695.1 Betaproteobacteria bacterium
GGCCCCGCCGTGGCTCGCCGCCGCGGCCGAAGCCCCGCCCGAGCAGGCGCCGGCAGCTCGCAGCGCCGTCGTCACGGCGCTGCCGGTCGCGTCCCGCGCGCCGCAGGCCGCCGCCGCGCACGCGGCCGAAACGGCGCCAGCCGCCGAGAGCGACGGCTCGCGAGCGATGCTTCGCGTGCGAGCCGAGCTGATCGATCGGTTGGTCAACGAAGCCGGCGAGGTCGCGATCACGCGCGCCCGCGCCGAGGGCGAGCTCCGCTCGCTCAAGGGCAACCTGCTCGAGCTGACCAACAGCGTCATTCGCCTGCGCGCACAGGTGCGCGAAATCGAAATTCAGGCCGAGTCGCAGATTCAGTCCCGCATGTCGATGGTCAACGAGGCCGCCGAAGGCTTCGATCCGCTGGAATTCGATCGCTATACGCGATTCCAGGAATTGACCCGCGGCCTGGCCGAAGGCGTCAACGACGTCTCGACCGTTCAACAGTCGCTGCTGAAGAACCTCGACGAAGCCGACGCCGCGCTGCTCGCGCAATCGCGCCTGTCGCGCGACGTGCAGCAGCAACTGTTCTCGATCCGCACTGTGCCCTTTGGCAGCCTGTCGGAACGCCTGTACCGCATCCTGCGCCAGACCGCGAAGGAGCTCGACAAGCGGGCCAATCTCGAAATTCGCGGCACGCAGGTCGAGCTCGATCGCTCGGTCCTGGAAAAGCTGGTCGGGCCGCTCGAGCACCTGCTGCGCAATGCGCTCGATCACGGTATCGAGAGCCGCCAGATGCGCGTCGCCGCCGGTAAGCCCGACACTGGGGAAGTCACGCTCAACGTGCGGCAGCAAGGCAATGAAATCGCGATCGAGCTGGCCGACGACGGTGCGGGTCTGGACCTCGATCGCATCCGCGAGAAAGCGCGTGCCCAGGGCCTGCTCGGCGCCGGGGCCGAGCCGACCGAAGCGCAGCTTGTCGAATTCGTCTTCGCGCCCGGCTTTAGCACGGCGGCCAAGGTCACGCAGATTTCAGGACGCGGCGTCGGGCTGGACGTAGTGCGGTCCGATATCGCGGCACTCGGCGGCCGGGTCGACGTGACGACCTCAGCCAAGCAAGGCACCACGTTCACCCTTTACCTGCCGTTGACGCTGGCGGTTGCGCAAGTCGTGCTGGTCAAGGCCGGTGGCAGGCTGTGGGCGCTGCCGTCGCCGATGGTCGAGCAGGTGCAGCAGATCAAGGACAAGGACCTGATCAACCTGTATCTGACGCGCGAAGTCGTCTGGCAGAACCGCAAGTACCCGTTCTTCTACCTGCCCCGACTGCTCGGGAGCAGCGGAAACAATCCCGAGACGATGCGCTACAACTCGGTGCTGCTGCTCAAAAGCGGCCAGAATCTTGCCGCCGTGCACATCGACGAGATGATCGGGAACCAGGAAGTCGTAGTAAAGAACATCGGGCCGCAGCTGGCACGCGTCTCGGGCATTTCCGGCGCGACCGTGCTGGGTACCGGCGAGGTCGTGCTGATCATCAATCCGGTGCAGCTGGCGCAGCGACTGGACACCGCCGCCGAAGCGCCGATGGTCGTCAAGACACCGCAGGCTGCGGCTGCGGCAGCCGCCGCGGCTGCAGCCGCGGGTCCGCCGCTGATCATGATCGTCGACGACTCGCTGACGGTGCGCAAGATAACCAGCCGCCTGCTGACGCGCGAAGGCTACACGGTGATCGCCGCCAAGGACGGCCTCGACGCCTTGCAGCTGCTGGGCGAGCGAATCCCCGACGCCATCCTGCTCGATATCGAGATGCCGCGCATGGACGGCTTCGAATTCGCCAAGACGATCAAGGCCGACCACAACCTCGTAGACATTCCGATCATCATGATCACCTCGCGGACAGCGGAGAAGCATCGCAACCGGGCCGCCGAGCTCGGCGTCGATCTGTATCTCGGTAAGCCCTACCAGGAAGAAGAGCTGCTGCGCAATCTGCGCGAGCTGCTCGCCGTGCACGCGAACTGATCCAAAGTCGGGCCGGATCAAGCGAGGGCGCGTCGATGACGCGCCCTCGCCGCTTCCAGGCGCACGGCGTTTTGACCGCAGCCCGCGGCCGGCGTAAATTGGAATACGCCGCGGCCGGCCGCCAGCGCTGCCCCTGCGCGGCAAGGTAGAATTGCCGTCGCGGAAACGAGCACGGCCATCCCGCAGGTTCCCAGGAGGAGACGACATTCATGGCGAAATTCGCCACCACCAACATTCGCACGCTGGCGCTGGTCGGACACGGCGCGTCGGGCAAGACCACGCTGGCCGAAGCGCTGCTGCACAAGGCGGGAGCGATCCAGTCGGTCGGCAGCGTCGAGCGCGGCACGACAATCAGCGACTTCGAGCCGCTGGAAAGGACCTGGCAGCACTCGCTGCGGTCCTCGGTGCTTCACCTCGAAACGGGAGACACCCGCGTGCACATCATCGACACGCCCGGCTTCCCGGATTTTATCGGCCAATCGATCGGCGCTCTCGACGCCGTCGA
>JBDTNP010000166.1:0-6985 GCA_039933695.1 Betaproteobacteria bacterium
GCAGATCGCCGCGGCTCCGGCGCCGCCGCAAGCGACGCCCCCGGCGCAAGGCGACTTCCTTTCGTTCGTGCAGGCCAATCGACGCGCGCGCGGCGCGGCCGAGTCAGCGCAAGACAGTTCGGAAGCCGACTTCAATACCAAGATCGCCGCCAATCTTCCCAGCGCCGCGCACGGCGTCGCCGCGCAGCGGTCGATCCGCGGCGGGGGCATCTTCCAGATCAAGCGTATGGCCTACGACGATGCGGCATTCGAATTTTTCGGATGGAATACCCAGATGGGCCGGCAGACGCCGCAGATGATCGAAGTGCGCAAGGGCGACAACCCCGACATGCGCATCGCCGTGGTGCGCAGGATGATCGTCATCATCCGCGAGCACGAGCATCAAGATTTCACCTGGGAGTCGGGGCGTCACGGCCGCGTCGTCACCTTGTCGGCGCGACCGGCCGATACCGCGGCGCTGGAAGCCTTTCTGCTGCACGACCTGTTCGACGACACGCGGGACGCGCCATAGCGTGCAGCGACGGGCCGCCGCACCGGCAGCTCGCTAAGGCATCTCGTACACGGCCTCTTCGTCCGCAAATGCCGCGCAAAGGGAGACGTCGCGGCGTCGGTTTGATGCCGATCGGTCTGCAGCGGTTCGGTTGAGGTCGCCGATCGCGGCGCGAATGCGCAGCGCCGCGGCGATCGCGCGATCAGGCGTGGCGAAGGTCGCCATCACGGCGTCGCCGATGGTCTTGACGACGGCGCCCGATTCGGCAGCGATGATCTCGAGCAGGATCCGTCCGGGCGGGGTGCGTCGAACGGGGACGCCGTGTTTTTCGACGCCACCGGGCCCGCGGTTGTTTGCCACAATCGCCGCTGCGACAGAGGAGCATGCTGTCGCTGCACCTGCGATAATGTCCGACTGCTGCGCTGATGACAACGCCAGCGTGCTGGACTACGACTTGGCCGAAATAACCGCTTCCGGCAATCATCCTGTGCAAGGCGACGATCTCGCGCGCCAGATGCGGTTTGTCCGCCGCATTCACTGGATGCGCACGCTCGGCCTCGCACTGGGCTTCGTGTGCGTCGCATCGGTGTTGCAGCTGCACCACGCGCCGATCGCATGGTGGATTGCGCTGGCGGTGAACGCCTTCGCCTGGCCGCACGTCGCGTGGTTGCTGGCTGAGCGCCGCGCGCATCCGACGCGGGCCGAAATCCGCAATCTGATGATCGACTCCGCACTCGGCGGCGTCTGGATCGCGGTGATGCAGTTCAATCTGCTGCCGAGTGTCGTGCTGGCGACGATGCTTTCGGTCGACAAGGTTGGCGTCGGCGGCATGCGGCTGCTCGCGAAGACCTCGATGCTGTTGATCGCGGCCTGCGCCGCGACGTCGGCCTTGCTCGGGTTTCCGGTGCAGATCGCGACGCCGATGGACGTCATGCTGGCCTGCCTGCCGCTGCTGATCGTCTATCCGTTGGCGATCGGCAATGCGACGTATTCGCTTGCCAAGCGGCTGGCGCGGCAGAACAGGCGGCTGGACGAATTGGGCCGCACCGATGCGCTGACCGGCCTTGCCAATCGCCGGCAATGCCTGGCGCTGGTGGAATCGGAGCTGGCGCGCCATCGCCGCAACGGCCGGCCGGCGGTTCTGGTGATTCTGGACATCGATCACTTCAAAAGCATCAACGACCGCTACGGACACCCGATCGGTGACGAGGTGCTGTGCAAGGTCGCCAAGGTTCTGCTCGAGTCCAGCCGCAAGAGCGACTCGGTCGCGCGCTACGGCGGCGACGAATTCGTGATGATGCTGCCGGAGACGACGTTGCGCGGCGCCGAGGAGGCGTCGCGACGCATTCGCACGAAACTGGAAGGCGGCGCGTTCGAACGTGCCCCGGATCTGCACTGCACGGTCAGTCTCGGCGCGGCCGAAGCAAGCGCGCAAATGGATGTCGACGCCTGGGTGCGACAGGCCGACGACGCGCTCTATCGGGCGAAGCTGGCCGGACGCAACCGCTTCGAGGCTGCGGCGCCCGCCGGCACCGATCGTTAGAAGCCCACGCTCACCAGCGGATTTCCATCCCGTCGTACGCCGCGCTGATCAACAGCGGTTCGCCGGTACGCGTGATCTCCTCGATGCGGCGGGTCTCGGCCAGCAGGCGATCGATCGCCTCGTCGTCGTGCATCGGCTCGTGGTGGAACAGGCACAGCTGTCGCACGCCCGCCATCTGACAGAGCTCGACTCCCGCGATATTGCTCGAGTGGCCCCAGTCGGCCTTGACCGACATCGTTTCGGCCAGCGAATACATCGCATCGAAAATGACCAGGTCGGCGCCGCGGAAAAACTCGACGAAGGTCGCCGTCTCCGCGACATCGCTCATCCGGTGCTCGGAGTCGGTCGAATAGACGACCGTCTTTCCCTTCGACTCGAAGCGGTAGCCGTACGAGTCGCCGCCGTGCCGCTGCTGCATCATGCGGACCGACATGCCCGCAAGCTCGTATTGATGCCCCGCCTCGAGACGAATGAACTCGATGTCCGCGCGCAGCGCCGAAAAAGTCACCGGGAACGAAGGGGGAGCCTGCTGTCGCCGCAGCGCTTCTTCGAGCACGGCATGGCCGCCGTAGATGAAGATGCGGTTGCCGGGAAAGTACGCGGGCGTGAAAAACGGGAACCCCATGATATGGTCCCAGTGGGCGTGCGACATGAAGAAGTGATAGGTCTGCGGCGACCCCCGGCCGTGGCGCGCTATCGCTTCATGACCGAACCGCCGCAAGCCGCTGCCCATGTCGCACAGGACATAGTCCCGGCCACCGGGTTCGATTTCGACGCAGGAAGAATGTCCGCCGTAGCTGCCGGCGACTGCCATGCCGAGCGTGTCGACATAGGCGTCCAGCTCGGCGGCGGAAGCGAAGCGTCGACCGGCGGCCCCGGCGAGCGCCGCGACCACTTTGCGGCGCACGGCCGCCGCGGTCAGCGCGACCGGCAGCGAGCCTCGCGTTCCCCAGAAACGAACACACTTCATCGTGCGGCGGCCTCCCTGGTCCGCCCGCGACGGCATCGATGCCTTGCCGACGCTGCGCCGACCACCCGGCGCCGCAGCGGATTATAAGCGTCGACCGCCGCGGAAAACGCACGCCGGCGCGGACCTTTGCCTTTGGCTGCCTGGTCCGCGCAGAATAGCGGTCGAGCCGCGCCTGCGGATCGAGAGCGGGCTTTTTTGCGGGATCAGGGACATGACTACGCAAACTGAAAAGCATCCGACGGCGACGCTTTTCAACTACTCATACACGTTCACGCCTGGCGGGCGACCGACCAAGGTTCCGCCGGCGCTGAAGAAGATCGTCATCGTCGGCGGCGGCACGGCCGGATGGATGGCGGCGATGATCCTGGCCAATTCGCTGATCGCCAGGGGCGTCGGGATTTGGGTGCTCGAGTCGCCGGCCGTCGGCATCGTCGGCGTCGGGGAGGGCTCGACGCCGTGGCTGCGCGGGTTCTTCGACAGCCTGGGCATCGAGGAGTCGGAATGGATGCCGGAGTGCAACGCGACCTACAAGTGCGGCATCACCTTCGACGGATGGTCGACCAAGCCCGGCTTCGAGAGCTACTTCCATCCGTTCGCCTCGATGCTGGACAACCTGACGATGACCCAGTTCGTGCACAACGCGCAGGCCAGGGTCAACGGCGCCGACGTGCACGCGCATCCGAACCGGTTTTTTATCGCGTCGTATCTCGCGGACAGGCGTATGGCGCCGAAGCCGAGCCGCAATTTTCCGTTCGACGTCTGGTACGGCTATCACTTCGACGCCGTCATGCTGGGCCAGTATCTGCACAAAAAGGCCGAGCAGCGAGGCGTGCATTACAAGGCCTGCCACGTCAGCGACGTCCGCTTGAACGAGCGGGGCGAGATCGCTGCCGTCGCCACGGCGGAAGGCGAGACGATAAGCGCGGATTTTTTCGTCGACTGCACCGGTTTCGCCGGACTGCTGATCCAGAAGGCGATGGGAACGCCGTTCGTGAGCTTCGCCAACAACCTGTTCAACGATGCCGCGGTCGCAATACCCACGCCGATCAGCGACGATATCCCCTCGCAGACCGTCTCGTACGCGATGAAGCACGGCTGGCGCTGGGAGATCCCGCTGACCAGCCGCTACGGCAACGGCTATGTCTACAGCTCGTCGTTCTGCTCGGCCGACGAAGCCGAACGCGAGTTGCGCGAAACCCTGGGCATGCTCGATTCCGATGTGCCCGCCCGCCATCTGAAGATGAAGATCGGCCGGGTCACCAAGCACTGGAACGGAAACTGCCTGGCCGTCGGCCTCGCGCAGGGCTTCATCGAGCCGCTCGAAGCGACCGCGCTGCTTTTCATCCAGCGCACGATGACGAGCTTCGTCGAGTTCATCGAAGCCGGGGACATGGGCGAGGCCGCGCAGGAAAAATTCAATCAGCGCGTCAACGATCACTTCGAGGGAACCCGCGATTACATCGTCACCCATTACAAGACCAACACGCGGTCTGACACCGATTACTGGCGCGCCAACGCGCAGAACAAGAACCTGTCCGATTCGCTGCTTCGGCTGTATGGGCTGTGGATGTCGGGCAAGAGCATTGCCGCGGAAGTCCGCCGGCAGGAGATCGGCCGGGGTTATCCGATCTTTTCCTGGTATTGCATCATGTCCGGCATGGGCATCTTCCCGGACCAGAAGGACTTGCGCCCTGCCAACGGCAACGCGGCCGCGTACAGCATGGAAGAGATCGACAACCTGATGCAGCGCAGCATGCAGAACTTCCGCACGCAAAAGGAGCTGCTGGCGAACCTTCCAAAAAAAATCCAGGAGAAGTCGCTGCAGATCTATTTCTGGTAGGCGGCGCTCGAGTCTATTGAGCGCGCGCGGCATGCCGCCCGCTGCGCCGAAACCTCAAGTCGCCCGGCGCAACGTAAGGTTGATGCGATGCGCGCCGGCGAACGGGTGGTGCGCATCCTTGAGCGGCAATACGCCGTGGTAATTGAGCCGCGCCGGCCCGCCCCAGACGAGGACGTCGCCATGCCGCACCGGCACGCGCAGCGTCTTTCCGGCTCGCTTTGACCCACCGAACAGAAAGATCGCGGGAACGCCGAGCGACACCGACACGATAGGCTGGCTGAAGTCGCGCTCGTCCTTGTCCTGGTGCAGCGACAGCTTGGTGGCTGTTTGATAGCGGTTGATCAGACAGGCGTCGGGGGCAAATTTTTCGAAGCCTGCGGCGGCCGCCGCTTCGCGCGCCAGCCGAAGAAAAGACTCGGGTATCGATGGCCACGGGTTTCCGCTTTCGGGATCGATCGAGTCGTACCGATAGCCGGTGCGCTCGCTGACCCAGCCGAGCGCGCCGCAGTTCGTCATCGCCACCGACATCGATAATCCGCCCGGCGTGACCATGTGGCGAAACGGCGCCCGGGCGATCACTCGCTGCAGATCGGCCGCGAGCGTCGCCGACACTGGGGCCGCGAAACCGCGCAACAACGTCGCGCCCGGCCCAAGATGCTGCTGCCGCGATTCGATCCCGGCATCGGCCTCGAACAGATCGCCGCTCATCGCTTGATCCTCACGCGGCATCGTGAAAGATGATGCCTAGCGTTTGCCGAATGCCGCGACGCACGCGGCTGACGCCGTGCCGCATGTTGACCCGGTACACGCCGCGCGAGCCCTGCACCGGACGGTGCTGGACGGCGAAAATCACGGCGTTCCCCTGCCGCAGCGGTACGACTTCCGGGCGCGACTGCATGCGCGGCCGCTGTTCGGTCAGCACGAACTCACCGCCGGCGAAGTCCCTCTCGTCGGAGAGCAGGATCGTCGCCTGCAGTGGAAACACGTGCTCGCCATAGAGGTCCTGGTGCAGGCAGTTGTAGTCGCCCGCGCCGTAGCGAAGCAGCAGCGGCGTCGGCCGGGTCTGCCCCGCGGCATGGCAGCGCGCGACGAACGCCGCATGCGCGGCTGGATAGCGCACGCCGACGCCGAGCGCGGCGTTCCAGCGGTTGGCGATCGCAGCCAGGTGCGGATAGAGAGAAGCGCGCAACTCGGCCACCAGCGGCGGCAGCGGATAGGCGAAATACTTGTACTCGCCACGGCCGAAGCCGTGGCGCGCCATGACGATCTTGCTGCGGAATCCTTCGTGGGCCTCGTAAAGCGCGGCCACCGCCCGGCACTGCACAGGGCTCAGCAGGCTCTCGACGACCGCGCTGCCGCAGGCATCGAGATTCCCGGCGAGCTTGTCCCAGTCGGCCGAAGCCAGTCGCGTCAGAATATCGGCCGCAGCGATCTCCGCGACGGCGCCGTCGCGCGCGTTCATCGGCGCGTCTCGCGCTCGAGCAGCGTGCGCTTGCGCTCGACGCCCCAGCGATAACCGGCGAGCGCCCCGTCGTTGCGCACGACGCGGTGGCAGGGGATCGCCACCGCCAGCGGGTTGGCGCCGCAGGCCTGCGCGACCGCCCGCACCGACTTCGGCGCGCCGATGCGCTTGGCCAGATCGGCATAGCTGACCGTCCTGCCGGCGGGGATGTCGCGCAGCGCCTGCCAGACCCGCTGCTGGAATGCGGTGCCGCGAACGTCCAGCGGCAGATCCAGGCCCAAGCCCGGGGCCTCGACCAGGCCGACGACTTTCGCGACCAGCTGCTCGAAGCCGGCATCGCCGCCGATCAGCTCGGCGTGCGTGAATCGATCCTGCAGCTCGCGCGCCAGCGTATCGGGATCGTCGCCGATCAGGATTGCGCACACGCCGATCTCGCTGGCGGCGACGAGGATCGAGCCAAGCGAGCACTCGCCGATCGCGAACCGTATGTCGGTGTCGGGGCCGCCCGCGCGGTAGCGCGAAGGCGTCATGCCCAGCAGGTCGTTGGATTGCGCGTAGAACCGCCCGTTGGAGTTGTACCCCGCGCCGTAGATCGCCTCGGTCACCGTGTCGCTGCGCCCGAGCTCGGCACGCACCCTGCGCGCGCGGTGCGCCGCGGCATAAGCTTTCGGCGTCAAGCC
>JBDTNP010000167.1:0-8805 GCA_039933695.1 Betaproteobacteria bacterium
GCCCGCGCGCACGAAGCGCACCATGAAATATCCGCCGACGCCGAAGATGACGACATAGGCGATGACGTAGATGATCAGCGACGCCAGGACATCGCTTCCGGCAAGCGACGGCGTGACCGAATCCTTCGTCCGCAGCAGTCCGTACACCGTCCACGGTTGCCGCCCCACTTCGGTCGTCACCCAGCCGGCAATCACGGCAACGAACCCCAGCGGCGACGCCAGTTCGCAGAGCCTGTGGAACCAGCGCGAGCGATCAAGCTCGCCGTGCGCCCAGACCCACCAGCTGCACAAGGTCAGCGCCAGCATCGCGAGGCCGATGCCGACCATCAGCCGGAACGAAAAGAACGGTATCGCCACCGGCGGCCGGTCTTCGGGCCGCCACTCCTTCAATCCCTTGACGACGCCGTCCGGGTCGTGGGTCAGAATCAGCGAGCCCAGCACAGGGATCGCGACCTCGAATCGATTCGCTTCGGCACGCTCGTCCGGCCAGGCGAACAGCAACAGCGGCATGCGGCTTTGCGTTTCCCAATTGGCTTCCATCGCGGCGATCTTCGCCGGCTGATGCTCGCGTGTGTTGAGCCCGTGCAGGTCGCCGAGCACCATCTGCAACGGCACCAGCAAGGTCAACAGGCCAAAGGCCATCTTGAGCATCGTCGTGCCTTCCTCGCGAAATCGTCCGGCGCGCAAGTGATACGCGGCGACGCCGGCGACGACCAGCGCGGTCGTGATGAAAAATGCGACCGCCGTGTGCGTAAGCCGGTACGGAAACGATGGACTGAATATCACTGCGACCCAGTCCTCGGGCAGAAAGCGACCGTCGACGACCGAATACCCGGTCGGCGTCTGCATCCAGCTGTTCAGGGCCAGAATCCAGAACGTCGAGAACAGCGTTCCCGCCGCGACCATCAGCGCGGCGAAAAAATGAACCCACGGCGGCACGCGCGCACGCCCGAACAGCATCACGCCGAGAAAGCCGGCCTCGAGGAAGAACGCCGTCAGACCCTCGTACGCCATCAGCGGGCCGGAGATGTCGGCGGTCGCGTCGGAAAATCGGCTCCAATTGGTGCCGAACTGGAACGGCATGACGATGCCCGAGACGACGCCCATGCCGAACGACACCGCGAAGACCTTGAGCCAGAACTTGGAAAGGCGCAGGTAGACCGGCCGCCCGGTCGTCAGATGCAGGCCTTCGAGCACAGCGATATACGCGGCCAGCCCGACGGTGAATGCGGGCAGCAGGATGTGCAGCGCGATGACCCAGAAGAATTGCAGCCGCGAGAGCAGCACCGCGTCGAGCGACATCGCCTCTTAAGCCGTGACGGGTTGCGAGGCGCCACTATAGCATTCGGACGCGAATCCCATGCGAGGGCGCCACGGAATATAATGCCGCAGCAGGCCCGATGAACCCCATCGCATCCGCAGGGAGGAAGCCATGTCGAAGTACAAGATATCGCTGATCGCAATCCACGCATTCGCATCGCTCTTGCTGGCCGCCGGGAGCACCGCGGCATTAGCGCAGTCGGATCAGACCGGCAAGGGACCGGCGACGACGACCCGCGCGAAGCCGACGCCGCAAGCGCTGGTCGATGCCGCCGATCGGACATTCGGTAATTTCATGCGCGACCCGCAAATGACCTGGCTGCACGACAACATCCGTCGCGCCAAGGCGATATTGATCGCGCCGGAAGTCGCCAAGGCCGGTTTCATCTTCGGCGGCTCGGGTGGACGCGCGGTGCTCGTGGTGCGCAATGCGAAGACCGGCAGGTGGACCGGCCCGGTGTTCTATACGCTGGCGACCGCCAGCGTCGGCTTCCAGGCCGGCATATCGGTCTCGGAAATGATGACCCTGGTCATGACCGACAAGGGGCTCAATTCGCTGATGTCCGACTCGTTCAAGATGGGTCCCGACGCGAGCGTCGCGGCGGGGCCGGTCGGCGCCGGCGCCAAGGCCGACATCCTCACCGACCTGGTCACTTACAGCCGCTCGAAAGGCCTGTACGGCGGCATCAACCTGGACGGCACCGTCGTCGCAATTTCCGAGGACTGGAACGAAGCGTATTACGGCAAGAAGGGAGTCCACGCGCCGGACATCCTGCGCGGCGCCGCACGCAGCAAGGGCGCGGACCGGCTGAACGCCGGCATCGCGCGCGCCGCCGGCAAGCGGTGAACCACCGGCGGCGCCCGGCCTTCGCGCTCGAGCGCCGCCGCACGCGGTGCGCGGATCGTCCGAGCGCAGCCGCGATGACGACCCGGCGCCGCTGACGCAATGGAAGCGGCGCCGGTACCACGCCTTACGCTTTCCGGCATCACCAAGCGTTTTCCCGCGGTCGTCGCCAACGACGGCATCGATCTCACCGTGATGCCGGGCGAGATCCATGCGGTTCTGGGCGAAAACGGCGCCGGCAAGTCGACGCTGGTCAAGATCGTCTACGGCATCGTCCGGCCCGACGCCGGCACGATATGCTGGAATGGCGAAGCAGTCGTCATCGACAGCCCGGCAAAGGCGCGCGCGCTCGGCATCGGCATGGTGTTCCAGCAGTTCTCGCTGTTCGAGACGCTCACCGTTGCCGAAAACATCGCATTGGCGCTCGACAAGAGCCGCGGCGGACGCGAGCTCGACGCCCGGATCCGCGAGACCTCCGCGCGGTACGGCCTCGCGCTCGATCCGCGGCGCCACGTTCACACGCTATCGGTAGGCGAGCGCCAGCGCGTCGAGATCGTGCGCTGCCTTCTGCAGACGCCCGATTTGCTGATCATGGACGAGCCGACATCGGTGCTGGCGCCGGCGGCGATCGACAAGCTGTTCGGCACCCTCCGGCGCCTGGCCGCCGAAGGTTGCTCGATCCTCTACATCAGTCACAAGCTCGACGAGATTCGCGCGCTGTGCGACAGCGCGACTGTCCTGCGCGCGGGAAGAGTCACCGGCGATTGCGATCCGCGCCGGCAGAGCAGCGCATATCTCGCGCGCCTGATGATCGGGCACGACTTGCCGCATCCGCAGCATCGCGCCGCGACCGCGCGCGGCGACGGACTGCTCGAGGTGCGCAATCTGTCGCTCGCCGCCGAAGACCCGTTCGGTACCGACTTGAGCGACATCGATCTTCGCGTAGGCGGCGGCGAAATCGTCGGCATCGCCGGCATTTCCGGCAATGGCCAGCAGGAGCTGGTTGCCGCGCTGGCAGGCGAGCGTCCGGTCGATGCGGCGGACGCGATCGTCGTCAACGGGATTCCGGCCGGCCGGCTCGACGCGGCGGCGCGCCGGGCGCTGGGCCTTTGCTATGTTCCCGAAGAGCGCGATGGCCACGGTGCCGTGCCGGAGATGTCGCTCGAGGAAAACGTGCTGCTGACCGCCTATGGACAGCAACTGGTCACCCGCCAGGGCCTTATACGGCAACGCGCGGTGCGCGCGTTCGCGCAGGCGACGATCTCGAGGTTCGACGTCAGGACGGCCGGCCCGCAGGCGGCGGCGCGCAGCCTGTCCGGCGGCAATCTGCAGAAATTCATCGTCGGGCGTGAAGTTCTGCAGGGTCCGCGCGTGATGATCGCCGCGCAGCCGACCTGGGGCGTCGACATCGGTGCCTCGGCCGAGATTCGGCAGGCGCTGATCGATCTGCGCGACGCGGGTGTGGCGGTGCTGCTGGTGTCCGAGGAACTCGACGAGTTGTTCGAGGTCTGCGACAAGGTCGCGGTCATGACGCAGGGTCGCCTGTCGCCGGTCAAGGCGATACGGGATACCAACGCCGAGGAGCTGGGCTTGCTGATGGGCGGATCGTTCGTCGCGCCCGAGGTTCCGTCTTCGCGCGCGGTGCGCGAGCGACCATGATGGTCGCGCTGGAGGCGCGTCCCGAGCCGTCGCGCCTGATGGCCTGGGCGTCGCCGCTGCTGGCCGCGGCGGCAACCGTCGTCGCCGGCTTTGTCCTCTTTTCGCTGCTCGGCAAGAATCCGGTCGACGCGTTCGTGGTCTTTTTCATTGAGCCTGTCGCCACACGCTACGGCGTCGGCGAGCTGCTGCTCAAGGCGTCGCCGTTGATGCTGTGCGCGCTCGGGCTCGCGATCGGCTACCGGGCCAATGTCTGGAACATCGGCGCCGAAGGCCAGCTGACTATAGGAGCGATATGCGGCGGTGGCCTGGCGCTGTGGCTGCCGCAGCTGAACGGCGCACTGCTGCTGCCGCTGATGATCGCCGCGGGCGCCGCAGGCGGCATCGCCTGGGCCGCGATCCCGGCATGGCTGCGCACGCGCTTCAACGCCAACGAGATTCTCACCAGCCTGATGCTCGTCTACATCGCCTTGCTGGCGCTGTCCTATCTGGTTCAGGGACCGTGGCGCGATCCCGAGGGCTTCAACTTTCCGCAGTCGAGCCTGTTCGGCGACAACGCGCTGCTTCCGCTGCTGCTTCCCGGCACGCGGCTCAACGTCGGCTTTCTGCTCGCTGTCGCGGTTATCGCGGCAGGGTGGCTGTTCACCGCGCGCACGCTGGCCGGATTTCGCATGCGCGTCGCAGGCCTGGCGCCGCGCGCCGCGCGTTATGCCGGCATTTCGGCCGAGAGGACCGTATGGATCGGCATGCTGGTCGGCGGCGCAACCGCCGGCATCGCCGGGGTCGGCGAAGTCGCGGGACCGATCGGGCAGCTCCTGCCTTCGATATCGCCGGGGTATGGTTTCGCTGCGATCATCGTGGCATTCGTCGGTCGCCTTCATCCGCTGGGCATCGCACTGGCGAGCCTGCTGATGTCGCTGCTCTACCTCGGCGGCGAAGCCGCGCAGATCGGATTGGAACTGCCTTCGGCGATCACGCGGCTGTTCCAGGGGATGCTGCTTTTCTTCCTGCTCGCCGCCGATGTGTCTATCGGCTATCGCCTGCGTTTCCGGCGCAGTCCCGGCGCGGCAGGTGCTGCAGCGGAAAGCCCCGCCCGATGATCGACCATGCAGTCACGCTTTTTGCGCTGACGATCGCGGCAGGAACGGTGCTGGTATTCGCGGCGCTTGGAGAACTGGTCACCGAGAAGGCCGGCGTGCTGAACCTGGGTGTCGAAGGCATGATGCTGGTCGGTGCGGTCGGTGCATTCATCGTCGCCGACGAAACAGGCCACAATTGGATCGGCGTCCTTGCCGGCACGCTGGCCGGCGGCGCGCTGTCGCTCATATTCGGCGTGCTGACGCTGTCGCTGATGGCCAATCAGGTCGCCGCTGGCTTGGCGCTTTCCCTCTTCGGGATCGGCTTGTCAACGTTCGTCGGCTTAGGCCATGTCGGTCATGTCGTCGATCCGATCGCTCCGCTGGCGCTGCCGGCGCTTTCCGGGTTGCCGATCGTCGGCCGGCTGTTGTTCGCCCACAGCCCGTTCGTCTATCTGTCGCTGCTGCTTTTCGTGCTGGTGCAATGGTTTCTGTTCGGCACGCGCGCCGGCCTCATCCTGCGCGCGATCGGCGAGTCGCCACAATCGGCGCATGCGATCGGCCACCAGGTGATCGCGGTGCGGTACGCCGCCGTGGCATTCGGCGGCGCCTGCGCGGGTTTGAGCGGTGCCTACATGGCGCTGGCGTACGCGCCGATGTGGACCGAGGGCATGACCGCGGGACGCGGCTGGATTGCGCTCGCGCTGGTCGTGTTCGCGAACTGGAAGCCTTGGCGCGTCCTCGCCGGAGCGTACCTTTTCGGGGCGGTGACCCTGGTGCAGTTCCAGGCACAGGCGATGGGCGTCGCCGTGCCCTCGCAATTTCTGGCTATGCTGCCTTATGCGGCGACGATCGTGGTGCTCGCGCTGATCTCTCGCGACGCGACGGCGATCCGTTTGAATGCGCCGACGTCGCTGGGCCGGCCGTTCCACGCAGATGCCTGAAGCGCGAACCGGCAACCCGCATCGAGTAAAATGCCCGATTCCGCCGCCGGCGTGAACGCGCCGGTCGCCCGCAACTTGCCCCGGGAGAGACCATGTCCGTGCTGTCGCCGAAGAGCGTGTTGTTCATTGTGCTGGCCGCGTTCGGGGGGCTTGCAACGCTCGCAACCGCGGCGGATGCGCCGCTCAAGGTAGGGTTCGTCTATGTCAGCCCGGTCGGCGACGCCGGCTGGACTTCGCAGCACGATGCGGCCCGCAGGGAAATGGAAAAGGCGCTCGACGGCAAGGTCGTCACCAAGTACGTGGAAAACGTCCCTGAAGGCGCCGACGCGGAGCGCGTGATCCGCGAGCTCGCGCAAAGCGGCTACCAGCTGATCTTCACCACCTCGTTCGG
Organism: Betaproteobacteria bacterium; assembly: GCA_039933695.1. Classification (GTDB taxonomy): domain Bacteria; phylum Pseudomonadota; class Gammaproteobacteria; order Burkholderiales; family Casimicrobiaceae; genus PALSA-1003. The sequence goes on from JBDTNP010000167.1 coordinate 6,232, forward strand.
CTACATGAACCCGACGATCAAGGTTGCCAAGCAGTTTCCGAAGACGTATTTCGAGCACGCGACCGGCTACAAGACCGACAAGAACGTCGGCATCTACAACGCGCGCTTCTACGAAGGTCGCTATCTCGCCGGCATCGTCGCGGGCCGGATGACCAAGTCGAACATCGCCGGATATGTCGCGGCGTTTCCGATCCCCGAGGTCGTGATGGGCATCAACGCATTCACCCGCGGCATGAAGAGCGTCAACCCGAATGCGGTGACCAAGGTCGTCTGGGTCAACACCTGGTACGACCCGGGCCGCGAGCGCGAAGCCGCCGATACGCTGATCTCGCAGGGCGCCGACGTGCTGACCAACCACACCGACTCGACCGCCGTGGTGCAGGACGCCGAGGCGAAGAAGGTGTACGCGATCGCCTACCATTCCGACATGTCCAAGTACGGTCCGCACGCGCAGCTGACCGCGGTCACGCATCAGTGGGGCGCGTACTACACGAAGGAAGTGCAGAGTGCGATCGATGGCAAATGGAAGCCGGGCAGCGTCTGGGGCGGCATCAAGGAAGGCATGATCAGGATGGGACCGTTCAATCCTGCCGTGCCGAAGGATGTGCAGGACCTGGTCAACCGGACGGCGACGGATATCGCCAGCGGCAAATTCCATCCGTTCACCGGACCGCTCTCCGACAACGAAGGTCACCAGCGGCTCGCCGCAGGAAAGGTGATCAGCGACGATGCCCTGCTGAAGATGGACTATTACGTCGAAGGCGTGCAGGGCAGGCTGCCGGCGGCCAAGTAGCGCGCGCCTTGTCGCCCGTCGCGCCGATGGACGGACTCTCGCAATGAGCTTCGAGACATGGGTCGGCCGGAGCGAGACCTCGACCGACGTCATCACCGCCACGCCGTATGCAGCGCTTTCGGCCACGCTCGACCGGACGGCGCTGCGCCCGCCCGAGGGCACGCCGCTGCCGCCGCTCTGGCACTGGCTGTATTTCCTGCCGCTGTACAAGCAATCCGAGGTCGGACCCGACGGCCACGCCCGCCGCGGCGAGTTCCTGCCGCCGGTGCCGCTGCCGCGCCGGATGTGGGCCGGCAGCGAATTGGAATTCCACGAGCCGCTTCGCGTCGGAGACCAGGTGACCCGCGTCTCGACGATCGCCGCGATCGACGAAAAGACCGGGCGCTCGGGATCGCTGGTGTTCGTCAAGGTGCGCCACGAGTTGCGGCGCAACGGCGAGTCCGCCCTCGCGCTGGCCGAAACGCACGACATCGTCTATCGCGAGGCCGCGCGGACCGGCGCACCGGCACCGCTGCCGGCGGCCGCGCCGGCCGCCGCCGCGTGGGAGCGCAAGGTCGTCCCCGACGCCGTGCTGCTGTTCCGCTACTCGGCGTTGACCTTCAACGGCCACCGCATTCACTACGACCGCAGCTACGTCACCGAGGTCGAAGGCTACCCGGGCCTGATCGTGCACGGCCCGCTGCTCGCCACCTTGCTGATCGATCTGCTGCGTGAGCACCGGCCGGACGCGACCGTCGCCCGCTTCACGTTCCGGGCATCGAGCCCGCTGTTCGACATCGATCCCTTTTTCGTCTGCGGCGAGCCGGCGAGCGACGGCAAGACCGTGCGCCTGTGGGCGAAGGATCATCGCGGCGGCCTGGCGATGGAAGCCACGGCGATCGTCGCGTAGAGGCCGATCGTGCAACCGCTCGCCGGCATCACCGTCGTCACGCTCGAGCACGCGATCGCCGGGCCGTTCGCGACGCGGCAGCTCGCCGATCTCGGGGCGCGCGTCATTAAGATCGAACGCCCGGGTGTCGGCGATTTCGCGCGCGCCTACGACGAAAGGGTGCGCGGGCTCGCCTCGCATTTCGTCTGGACCAATCGCTCGAAGGAGAGCCTGACGCTCGACGTCAAGCATCCGGAAGCGCGCGCGATCCTGCAGCGGCTGGTCGTCGACCACGCCGACGTCGTCGTGCAGAACCTGGCGCCCGGCGCCGCAGCAAGGCTCGGTCTCGCCTACGCTGCGCTGTCGGCGGAGAAGCCTTCGATCATCGTCTGCGATATCTCGGGCTATGGCGCAGACGGGCCGTATCGCGACAAGAAAGCGTACGACCTGTTGATCCAGAGCGAGGCAGGCTTCCTGTCGGTGACCGGGACCGAAGCCGATCCGGTGAAAGCCGGGTGCTCGATCGCCGACATCGCCGCCGGCATGTATGCATACAGCAATATCCTCGCCGCGCTGCTCGAGCGCGGACGCACCGGCCGCGGGCGCCACCTCGACGTTTCGATGCTCGAATCGCTGGTCGAGTGGATGAGCTACCCGCTGTACTATGCGTTCGATGGCGCCGACGCGCCGCCGCGATCCGGTGCGAGCCACGCGACGATCTATCCTTACGGTCCGTTCCCCGCGGGCGACGGCAAGACGATCATGCTCGGGCTGCAAAATGAGCGTGAATGGTCGACGTTTTGCGAGCGCGTGCTGATGCGCCCCGATCTCGCCTCCGATCCGCGCTACGCGAGCAATTCCAGGCGAAGCGCGGCGCGGGAGGAATTGCGGCGCATCATCGTCGAGGTATTTT
>JBDTNP010000168.1:0-7039 GCA_039933695.1 Betaproteobacteria bacterium
CGGTGCAGTTCACGCCGATCCTGCTGCTCGGCGAGCCCGGCCTCGGCAAGACCTACTTCGCTAAAAAGCTCGCCCAGGCGCTGGGCACCGGGTTCGAGTTCGTCTCGATGAGCTCGCTGACTGCCGGCTGGATCCTCACCGGGGCGTCGGCGCAATGGAACAACGCGCGGCCGGGCAAGGTCGCGCACACGCTGATCGACGGCGAATTTGCCAACCCGGTCGTCGTGCTGGACGAGATCGACAAGGCCGGCGGCGACTCGCGCTACGACCCGATGGGCGCGCTGTACACGCTGCTTGAGCGCGACACCGCCGCGCATTTCAAGGACGAGTTCATCGACGTCGACATGGATGCCTCGCACATCCTCTGGATCGCCACCGCGAACGACGAGACGATGATCCCGGAGCCGATCCTTAATCGAATGAACGTGTATGCGATCGACCGGCCCGACGCGGCGGGCGCGCGAACGATTGCGCTGGCCGTCTATCACGAGATTCTCGACGCGCATCGCTGGCCAGTCCCGCCCGAGCCGACCGAGTCGGTGCTCGAGCGGCTGGCCGCGGTGCCGGCGCGGGACATGCGCAAGCTGCTGCTCGACGCGTTCGGCACGGCACGGCTCGCCAATCGCGATCACCTGGTGCCCGAAGACATCGATGCGAAAAAGCTCTGTGGACGGAAGGCGCGCGTAGGATTCTGAACGAACCGGAACGCCCGCGCGTTGGAATTTCACGCGCCGCGGGCGTATCCTAGTCGCATGACATCGCGCCAGCGCAAGGCCATCAGGCTCGCCCATCCGACCCCGCAAGAGGAAGAGGCGTTGTTCATCCGCAGCCTGGAGAAGCACGGGCAGGCGGTTGCCGGCAAGGAGCCACTGCCGCCGGGAGCGACGCACCGACTGACGATCGCCTCCTCGGGCGCGAAGCGCATCAAGCGCAAACGGTTCTCCGCCGTCTGACGCTTAGTGCCCGTGCCTGCAGCCGCAGGCAAAGCGCAGGCGCCGCAACACCAGCTGACCACCGATGCGCACGACGGCGTGCGTCGCCATGCCGTGCGCGCCGGCGATGGCGCTGCGTCGGCCGGGTTTCGCCGCCGACCTGGCGTCGTATGCGATCGCGCCGCGCCGCACCAGGCTTCCCACAAAGGCCCGAACCTCATCCTCGGTTGCTTGCTTGTCGGGCAAGGCGCCGAACACGGCAGCATGGCGATTGATATGTCCGATCAGCGCCGGCTCGGTGCCCAGCGCGACGACCTTCGCAAGCTTCGGGCTCAAGCCCTTGAGCGAGACTTCGCGCTGGTGGCTCGCTTCGGCCACGCGCTGACCGCCGAGGTCGAACGTGCGCATGCGCAACGCGGTCCCCGGCGGAACGCCGAGCCGTGCCTTCAGATCGTCGAGCGTGGCCTTCGCCACCGGTGCCGCCGCCTGGCCCCTCCTTGCCGCCGGCTTGCCGCGGAGCGCCGATCTCGGCGCGAGAACGGCGTCGCTTCCGAGCAGAATCCCATGCTTCTTGAAGGCGTCGCGGATGGCGTCGCGATGCCTGCCCGCATAAAGGTGCTCGTCCTCGAGCGACATCGCGCGGCCCACCGCCTGGTAGAAGCGCGGCGTGTGCTGCGCCTTGACCGCCGCGCGCACTAACAGCCTGCCTGCTTTGCTGGCAGCGTCCGCCAGCGCTTTCGCGTCCCTCTTGGGCGACTGGGAAAAGATATTGCGAATGACGTCGTAAAAGCACCCGACGAAGACCTGGCCGAAACTGTGGATCTCGTTGATCAGCACGCCCGGTCCGCCGTCGTCGGGCAGCGTGCTCGGGATGACCCACTGGTAGCTGTTCCGCGCGTGCCGCGCCCTGGCGCCGTTGTGCGTGGCGTCGAAATCGCGCAACCCGTTCGCCAGCGATTCGATCAGTGTCTCGACAAAGTTGGCGCTGGCGAGCTTCGGCGCCTGTCTGAGCAAGGCCTTGCGCGTTTCGACGTCGGCCAGCGCCGTCAGCAGCGCGACGTCGTCGCCGAACGCCTCGTGGAATGCATTGGGCTCCGGAAAGTTGCTGTCCCAGAGCTCGGGCCGGACCGCGTCGAGCAGCGCGTGTCCGCACTCGTGCGAGACAACGTCAGCGCTCGCGGCGAACCGCCGCAGCCGCTTGGTCTTCTTGCTCCTGAAATGATAGTAGCCGAGCGACTGCCTGTCGTAATAAGCGTTGAGGTCCGAGCCCTCATCGACGTTGACCTTCAACTTCTTCCGCTGCGTGCTCCCCTGCCAATGCTTGAGCGGCCCGGCGATCTTTTCCCACATGGCAAGCGCGCGCATGACCGCCTCTCGGCACTGCCATACCAGGAACTCCGCGCTGTCCGGCGGCCACACCTTGAGCGGCGGCAGCGTGCCGAAATCGAAGGCGGTCTTGCCCGCCTTGCGTTGGGCCGCCGGCGCGATCTTGCGTGCAGGCGGCGATTTTTTTGCTTCCGGATCATTCGGGATGAAGAGAATCGGCACGGCTTGGCTCCTGATAAAAGGTATCCGCTTACGCCAGTTGTCGCTTCAGGCTGGGGGAGGCTCGCCGCAAAAGCCTGGCCGGGCGAAGCGCCACCGCACCGCGGCGCCCCGCCAGCGCGGCATGCGTCGCGGCATACGCGTTGGGATCGGCAGCGAGATGGAATGCGATTTCGTCGGCGAACGCGGCGAGCCTCGTGGCGAGCTCGCGTTCCTTCACGCCGAACATTCCGAGCAGCCAGGCGCGGACGCGCGCCGGTTCCGCGCGCGGGAAATACGACGCGATCCGATCGAAATCGTTTTCGACCGGCGTCCTGCCTCCGGCGCGCAGCGCCATGCCGGCAGCGTGAACGGTGGCAGGCAGCGCCGCCTCGAGCAGCGATTGCGCGTTGGCGATGCCTGCGCCCAGCGCAGTCGTCGGCCACGGCAGCGGCGTGCCCGCGTGGCCGGCGGAGGTCAGCATTTCCTTGAATACCGAAGCGATCCGCGCGCTGCCGTATTTCATCACCAGGTTGGCGCGCCCGTGGTGCGCCAGCCACAACGCCCCGATCCCGGCGACGTGCGCGGTGGCGTACGACGTCCCCGAGCTGCGATCGACGTCGAACGTGCCGTCGCTTTGGGTCCTGGCGCGCCAGACCGACTCGCCCGGCGCCGTGATGTCGACCGCGACGCCGCTTGCCGAGCCTGCCCATCGTTGCCTGTCGACGTTGCATGCTGCCACGGCGATGACTTCGTCGTAGCGCGCCGGGTAGACGACGAACGGCCACCCGTTGCCGGCGGCCGCCACGAGCAGTAGGCCGGCGTCGACCGCGTCGCGAACGGCGTCGTGCAGCGCGAATCCGCCCCATGGGCCGCCGAGGCTCATCGACACGACATGCGCATCGTCGTCGATGGCGCGATAGAGTGCAGCGCAAAGACGCGTCCACGAGAAATGGACGACGCTGCTGCTCACCCGCAACGGGATCAGCGACGCCTGCGGCGCGACGCCCGTGACATGGCGCGCGCCGGCGGGGCCGACGTCGCTCAGGATTACGCTGCCGGTGCTGGTCCCGTGACCCGCGTTGGGCGGATCGAGCGGGTCGAGCGCGTCCGGCGTGTCGGCGACGAAGTCATATCCCTTGGCGAAAAGGATATCCGAGCGGATGAGCTCGGGATGCCGCGTGTAGCCGGTGTCCGGATGCGCGACGATCGAACCTTTACCCTGCGGTTCGTTGGCCGTCGGAATATTCCAGGCGTCGAATACATGACAAAGCTTGAGCGCCCAGTCGTTATCGTCGCTGCCCGGCAGATTCGCAGACGTGCCACCGGCTGCGCGGCGTCTTGCCGGCGCCCGATACGGTCCAATCGCCGGCAGAACGAACGCGGGCTCGGCGTGCATGACATCGCGCCGCGCGCGCAGCCGGTAGGTGAGCTCCCAGGCCTGGGCCGGCGAGGGATTCCGCGAGCCCCGCGGCGGCAACACGAGGACGCTTCGCGCCCGCTTGCCGTAGGGCTGGATCCGCCAGGCGAGATGCTCCGCTTTCAGGATCTTACGAACGGCCGCGACCGCTTGTCGTGCGTCGGCCGCCTCGCCGGGGCGAATGCTGATGCCCTCGAATTGCAGATGGCGCAGCCGCTCGGGCTTGCGTTGCGCCGTGGCGTTCCGTTCGGACATGGCTGCTGCGTCTTTGGGAGACTGCGACCGGCGGCTACTATCCGCCCGCCCGGTCGACGATGTAAAGAGGATGTGAATTTTCGGCACGGCCCGCGTTCGGTGTCCGGCCATGACTGCCCGGGATGCTGTGCGGTCGACCCGCTGGTCATCCGCAGGCTTGTGTTCTACTCTTGGCTATCGCTCGCGGGATTGCCGCCGGCGAACCATTCACCCAAGCAAACCATCGACCGGGATCATGGGTGCGCGACAACGAATCGGTGCCGTGATGGCCTCGGCGGGCTGGTCCGCGGTGACGCTGGTATGGGTCAGCGGGACGATTCTTCATTTTTTCACCGCGATCGTGGCCTTCGACCTCGCCGGCAATGGGCTCAGGCGATACGTCGCTGCTATCGCCGCCTTTATCTTCCCGCTGGCCGGCGAGGTCGCGGTGATGGTCGCCGCGTGGAAAGCGTCAGGCTCGACGGTCAACAGCTACTCGATCTGGGTTTTCCTCTGGGTCGCGTTCGGGTTTTCGATCTACTGTCTGATCGCCTTGGGAAACTGGCTGACGGGCCGCGACAAAACCCCGCCCGCGGAAACGACGTGATCACATCGAAGACGGCGCGGTGAAGCTGCAGAACGAAAGCCCGAACCGTGCCTAGCAGGACGTCCGGCGCCAAGACGGCGCTCCGTTACGCGGGGGTAGCGGCCGGCGCCATCGATGCGCCTTCGATGCGATGTCGCGAAAAAGCACGGGCGATGAAGCCCGAGCGCTTCATCTCCTCGACGAAGTCGCGCAGGTATTTTGCTCCGGCGTCGCGCCCGCGCGGCGTGCCCATCGCCTGGTTGATCGCCATGAACCGGCCAGGCAGGATCCGCAGGCCGGGCATGCGGCGCGCCGCGCCTTCGAGCTGCGGCTTGACCCCGGCAATGCAATCGAGATCGCCTTGGGTCCACAGCGCGAGTACGGCGTCGAACGAGCCGGCGCGAACGATCGTCGCCTGCTTGAACTCGCGCGACAGGAAGAGATCGTAGGCGCTGCCGACGATGACGCCGACGCGCGTGCCAGACCGGTCGATCTCGGCGTTGTCGGCGACCGGTGAACGCTCGGCCACCAGGTAGACGCCTTCGATGACGACATACGGGGCGGTGAAGCTGATGTCGGCGGCTCGCAATGGATCGATCGCCAGGAAACAGATGTCCCACGCCTGGGATGCGAGCGCGGCGACGACCTTGCCGGCGGCATCGTAGGGCACGAAGTCGACCGGGACGCCCAGGCAGCGCGCCAGCTCGCGCGCGAGATCGGCCGAGATTCCGCCCGCCGCGCCGGTCGCCGGGTTCCACATCGCAAGCACCGGATTACCGTAATTGAACGCAGCGCGCAGCCTGCCGGTCGGCGCGAGATCGGTGACGACGGCAGGCGGTGCGAGCGGCGTCATTCGTTCAGGCGCAGCGGCGCCAGATAGAGCTGGCGGTAGGCTTCGAAGGGGATCGTTTCCGACGCCTCGATCTGCCGCTGCTCAGCGACCGACTCCTCGGCAAGCCGCGCGTAGCGCGCCGCGACCTCGTCGGCCAGCGGCAACTTCAGGATCGCTTCGCGATGCGCGCGCGACTGTGCCAGCATGAAATGGACGTACGAATTGCCGTGGTCGCGTGCCATTGCCTGCAGGACACGCGCTGACGGCGTAGCCTCGGGATCGTGCAGCGCTGCGACGGCCAGCGCCAGCGCTTCGCGATGCGCGCTGCCTCCGTTGGCTTCGTCGAGCGCCGCGGCGAACGGCGCGCACTCGGCCAGGATCTCCGCACCCCAATCGGACAGCGTCACCTCCTCGGAACCGCGGGTCAGCCGCAACCCGGGCTCGCGGCCGCGCGAAGCGACGCGCTGCTTGTTGCCGACGACGGCCGCGAGCTCCTGCGGCGAATCGGGGGGGCTGGCGGTAAGCGCGCAATGCAGCAGGAATACATCGAGCATGCGCACGGTGCTCGCCGTGATGCCGATCGCATGGAAGGGATCGAGATCCATCAGCCGGACTTCGACGTATTCGACCCCGCGGTCGCGCAGCGCATGCAGCGGCCGCTCGCCCGGATTGATCACCCGCTTCGGCCGGATCGTTCCGTAAAATTCGTTTTCGATCTGCAGCAAGGTCGTCGCCAGCTGCCGATACTCGTCGCCGTCACGTATGCCTATGGCTTCGTAGGCAGGATAGGGCCTGGTCAGCGCTTCCTGCAGCGAAGCCGCGTAGCTCTTCAGGTTGTTGTAGCTGACGGCGAGCGAGCCCTGCGCGTCGCTCTGATAACCCAGTCGCCCCATGCGCAGCGACGTCGCATACGGCAGATAGAGCGTGTCGCCGGACAGGCGCTGCAATTCGTGCGTCCGGCCGGCAACGAAGCTCGAGCAGACGGCAGGCGAGGCGCCGAACAGATAGAGCAGCAGCCAGGCGTTGCGGCGAAAGTTTCGGATCAGCCCAAAATAGTCGTCGTTGCTGCGCGCGTCGGGCAGAGAAAAATTGTAGTGGATGCCGGAGATCGTCTGCATACGCCGGCCATAGCGATGCGACAGCCCCATCCGGTAGACGGTCTTCGCGCGGCCGACATTCGACGTGCCGTAGCGGCCGAGCGGAATGGCGTCGTCCGCCGGCAGGCGGCAGGGCATGCTCGCCCCCCAGAGGAGCTCGTCGCCGATCGCGCGATAGACGATCTGGTGAATCTCGGTCAGCTCGTCGAGGCAGGATTGTGCGCTCGTATGCACGCCGGTGATCAGCTCGACCTGCGACTCGCTGAAATCGGTGGTCACCGACGGATGCGTCAGCGCGGAGCCGAGCCGCGCCGGGTGCGGCGTCGTCGCGAGCATCCCGTCCGGCCGCACGCGCAGGCTCTCCTTCTCGATGCCGCGGCGCAAGGCGGAGAGCACGTCGCGCGCCGGCATCTG
>JBDTNP010000169.1:0-3687 GCA_039933695.1 Betaproteobacteria bacterium
TTGCGGGCTGGGGTAATTTGAGCGGCGGCGCACCGTGCAGTCGCCCAATTCGCGCTCGAGCAAGGCACGCGTCCACGATGCACATCGGCGTTCCCAAGGAAATCAAGGTTCTCGAGCACCGCGTCGGTCTGACGCCGGAAAGCGTGCGCGAGGCGCGCACGCACGGCCACGATGTGATCGTCGAAACCTGCGCCGGACAAGGCATAGGCATGGACGACGATGCCTATCGTCGTGCCGGCGCCACAGTCGCCGCGACGGCCGCGGAGGTGTTCGTTCGCGCCGACATGATCGTCAAGGTCAAGGAGCCGCAGGCGGTCGAGCGGGCAATGCTTAAGAGCGGCCAGCTGCTGCTCACCTATCTGCACCTTGCGCCCGACCCCGAGCAAGCGGCAGACCTGATCGCGAGCGGCGCCGTCTGCATCGCGTACGAGACGGTGACGTCGAAGAGCGGCGGCCTTCCGCTGCTCGCGCCGATGAGCGAAGTCGCCGGGCGCATGTCGATCCAGGCCGGCGCCTACTTTCTGGAAAAGACGCATGGCGGCCTGGGCGTGCTGCTCGGGGGCGTGCCCGGCGTCGACCCGGCCAAGGTCGTGATCCTGGGCGGCGGCGTCGTCGGCTCGCATGCCTGTCATATCGCGCTGGGGATGGGCGCGGAAGTCTGGGTGCTCGACCGCAACACCGACGTGCTGCGCGCGCTGTGGCGGCAGTTCGGCCGTCCGCTGAACACGGTATTCTCGACCCACGATGCGATCGAACGCCACGTCATCAGCGGCGACCTGGTGGTCGGCGGCGTGCTGATTCCCGGCGCGTCGGCGCCGAAGCTGGTGTCGGCCGCGCTGGTCAAGCGTATGAAAAAGGGCTCGGTGATCGTCGACGTGGCGATCGATCAGGGCGGCTGTTTCGAGACCTCGCGTCCAACGACGCACGCCAATCCGACCTATGTGGTCGACGGCGTGATTCACTATTGCGTGGCGAACATGCCGGGCGGCGTGCCGCGCACGTCGACGTTCGCGCTGAACAACGCGACATTGCCGTTTGTCCTGGCGCTGGCGGACAAAGGTTATCGCGCGGCGCTCGCCGGCGACCCGCACCTCACCAACGGCCTCAACGTGGCGTTCGGCAAAGTCACCTGCCGCCCGGTCGCCGAGGCGCTCGGCTACGACTACACGGAACCGGCGGCCGCGCTGGCGTAGATGCGCGCAACAACGGAGGAGCAGCGATGAACTCGATGACCGATGCCGGCGCGCTGCCGGCGCGAAGCGCGGTGCGCGGCCGGCAGAAAATGACGCCCTCCGAGGCGTTCGTCGAAACCCTCGTCGCGCACGGCGTGACCGACGTTTTCGGCATCGTCGGCTCGGCCTACATGGACGCGCTCGATCTATTTGCACTCGCTGGCATACGGTTTATTTCGGTCGCGCACGAGCAGGGCGCCGGCCACATGGCGGACGGCTACTCGCGCGTATCCGGGCGGCACGGCGTCTGCATCGCGCAGAACGGACCGGGCATCACCAATTTCGTGACCGCGGTCGCGGGCGCGTACTGGGCGCATTCGCCGGTCGTCGTCGTCACGCCGGAGACTGGTTCGATGACGCTCGGGCTCGGCGGTTTCCAGGAAACCGAGCAGCTGCCGATCTTCTCCAAGATCACGAAGTACCAGGCGCACGTGAACAACCGGGCGCGCATGGCCGAGCTCACATCGCGCGCGTTCGATCGCGCGCTGCTCGAGCTGGGGCCGACGCAGCTCAACATTCCGCGCGACTATTTCTACGGCGATATCGAGTGCGAGATCCCGCGTCCGCTATCGATCGAGCGCGGCGCCGGCGGCGAGCAGAGTCTCGACGACGCGGCGGCGCTGCTCGCCGAAGCGAAATTTCCGGTGCTCGTCTGCGGCGGCGGGGTCGTGATGGCCGATGCGCAGGCCGAGGCGATCGCGCTCGCCGAGCTCTTGCAGGCGCCGGTGGCCAACAGCTATCTGCACAACGACTCGTTTCCCGCCGATCATCCGCTGTGGTGCGGGCCGCTCGGCTATCAGGGCTCGAAGGCGGCGATGAAGCTGCTCGCGAAGGCCGACGTCGTGCTGGCGCTGGGCACGCGGCTGGGACCATTCGGCACGCTGCCGCAGCATGGGCTCGATTACTGGCCGGTCGCGGCGAAGATCATCCAGATCGACGCCGACCCGCGGATGCTGGGCCTCGTCAAGCCGATCTCGGTCGGCATCTGCGGCGATGCGAAGGCCGCGGCGCGGGCGCTGATCGCCCGCCTGTCCGGACGGTCGCTCGCCTGCCACGGCAACCGCGAGCAGCGGCGCGCTGAAATCGCCGCCGAGCGCTCGACGTGGGAATCCGAGCTCGACCAATGGACGCACGAGAAGGATCGCTGGTCGCTCGAGGTCGCGAAGGGCTCGTCGGCGATGCATCCGCGGCAGATGCTGCGCGAGCTCGAAAAGGCAATGCCCGATGATGCGATGGTATCGACCGACATCGGCAACATCTGCTCGGTATCGAATTCGTATCTGCGCTTCAAGTCGCCACGCAGCATGTTCGCCGCGATGAGCTTCGGCAATTGCGGCTACGCATTTCCGACGATCATCGGCGCCAAGGTCGCCGCGCCCGGTCGCACGGCGATCGCCTACGTCGGCGACGGTGCATGGGGAATGAGCTTCGGCGAGATCCAGACCTGCGTGCGCGAAGGCATTCCGGTCACCGCGGTCGTGTTCAATAACGGCCAGTGGGGCGCCGAAAAGAAAAATCACGTCGATTTCTATGCCAACCGCTTTGTCGGCGTCAATCTCGACCGGCAGCCGTCGTGGGCCGTCGTGGCTCGGGCGATGGGCGCCGAAGGGGTTCGCGTCGAGACACTGTCCGATGTGGGTCCGGCGTTGCGGTCCGCGGCCCGCGCACAAGCCGAAGGCAAGACGACGATCCTGGAAATGATGGTGACACGAGAGCTTGGCGATCCGTTCCGGCGCGATGCGCTGGCCATGCCGGTGCGGCATCTCGACAAATACAAGTCGACGGCGGCACGCTAGGCGATGCCGGCTTGCATCGCTGAGCGGAGCGACCCGGCCGCGTTCGGCGCGGTGCCGGCGGCAACGCGTTGATCGCGCCGCCGTTACCCGCCCCGCTCGGCTATGTCGCCTGGGGCGCCGGCGTCGCGCTGTTCGCCGGCGTCGTGCGCGGCTTCGCCGGCTTCGGCCTGTCGGCTTTTATCGTCGCCGGCATGTCGCTGCTGCTCTCCCCGCAGCAGATCGTCCCGGCGGCGATGATGCTGGAAGTCCTGGCCAGCCTGTCGCTGCTGCGATCGGTGTGGCGCGACGTGGCCTGGCACTGGATCGGTCCGCTGCTCGCCGGGTACGCCGTCGCGGTGCCCGTGGGAGTCTGGTGCCTGGCGGTCCTGCCGGAGGCGCCGCTGCGCGCCACGGTATCGGCGTTGATATTGGCCGCGGCGCTCATCCTGCTGCGCGGCTGGCATCCGCAGTGGCGCGACACGATCGCGTTGCGCCTGGCCACCGGCGTTGGCGCGGGATTCCTTTCCGGGCTGTCGTCGATCGGCGGCATGTTCGCGGCGACGGTCCTGTTCACGACGGCGCTGCCCGCTGCGAAGCTTCGCGCGACGCTCGTCACGCTGTTCTTCTTGAGCGCGGCCTACGGGCTTGCATGGGCTCGGCAGCAAGGCCTGGCCACCTGG
>JBDTNP010000170.1:0-5643 GCA_039933695.1 Betaproteobacteria bacterium
GTTGCCACCGCTAGGACCTGAACCTAGTGCGTCTACCAATTCCGCCATCTGGGCTGTACTACGGGGTCGTACGTCAGGCTAGCCGATAATTTTACGAAAGAGTGACTTTCTTGTCAAAAAAGCAACGCAACACTGCCGCGATCCGCGGCGGATCGAAAACCGCAACCAGCAGTAAGACTGTGCCGCCGCGCGCTCGCGCGACGGCGATCCCGACGCGAGCCACTTCGCCGGTCGGCGCGTCCGACGAACCCGCGTCCGGCCGCCGCGCTCGCCGCTCGCGCGGCGATGTCGCGATTCCGGAGCGCGAGCAGATACTGCAGACCTTGCGCGAGCAGGGCGTGCCGATGCCGGCGGAACAGCTGGCCGAACTGCTCGCCGATCGCGGCGAAGCCGAGCGCGAAGCGTTCGGCGGCCGTCTGGCGGCGATGGAGCGTGACGGCCAGCTGATGACCAATCGCAAGGGCCAGCTTTGCGTCGTCGCCAAGCTCGATCTGGTGACCGGAGCGGTGCAAGGGCATCCCGACGGCTTCGGATTTCTCGTTCCCGACGATGGAAGCCCGGACCTGTTTCTGTCTCCCAAAGAGATGCACAAGACGCTGCACGGCGATCGCGCGACCGCGCGGATCGTCGGCGTCGATCGCCGCGGCCGGCCGGAGGGAGCGATCGTCGATGTTCTCGAGCGGGCCAATCGCGAAGTCGTCGGCCGCGTCTTTGATGAGCGCGGCATCTGGTACCTGGTGGCCGAAAACAAGCGCATCAGCCAGGACATCCTGATCCCGCCGGACATGCGCGGCAGCGCAAAGCCCGGCCAGGTCGTCGTCGCCGAAGTGATCGAGCAGCCGTCGGCGCACCGCGAAGCGCTGGCAAAGGTGATCGAAGTGCTGGGCAACTACACCGATCCCGGAATGGAGATCGAGATCGCGCTGCGCAAGCACGACCTGCCCTACCGGTTTTCCACCGCGGCGCAGCGGCAGGCGGGACGCTTTCCGCGCGAAGTGCAGAAAGCCGACCGCAAGGGACGCGCCGACCTCACCGCTCTGCCGCTGGTGACGATAGACGGCGAGACCGCGCGCGACTTCGACGATGCCGTCTATTGCGAGCGCAGCGCCAGGGGCTTCCGCCTGATCGTCGCCATCGCCGATGTCAGCCACTATGTCGCTGACAGCGACGCCCTCGACGGCGACGCGCGCGATCGCGGCACGTCGGTCTACTTTCCGCGACGAGTCATCCCGATGCTGCCCGAGGCGCTGTCGAACGAGCTGTGCTCACTCAAGCCCGCGGTCGACCGCCTCTGCATGACGTGCGAGATGACGATCAGCGCCGACGGCGAGATCGAGAGCCACAAGTTCTTTCCCGCGGTCATGCATTCGCGTGCGCGGCTCACGTACAACCAGGTATGGGACTGGCTGTCGCAGCCGAAAACGCGAACGAAGGAAGCGGTCGCGCTGCAGCCGCAGCTCGAGAACCTATACGCGCTGTACAAGGTGCTGGCCGCGGCGCGCGCCCGCCGCGGCGCGATCGATTTCGAGACGATCGAGCTCGAGCTCAAGTTCGACACGCAGGGAAAGATCGAGACCATCGTGCCGGTCATTCGCAACGATGCGCACAAGCTGATCGAGGAATGCATGCTGGCGGCCAACGTCTGCGCCGCTTCCTACCTGCTCGAGCGGAAGCAGCCCGCGCTCTACCGCGTGCACGAGGGACCGACGCCGGAAAAGCTCGCCGCCCTGAAGGAATTCCTCGCCGGCTCGGGGCTGTCGATCGGCGGCGGCGAGTCTCCGACGCCGGCCGACTATGCGAAGCTTCTGGCGCAGATCAAGGGCCGGCCCGATTTCAACCTGCTGCAGACGGTGCTGCTGCGTTCGCTGCAGCAGGCAGTCTACAGCCCCGACAACGAGGGGCACTTCGGTCTCGGCTATGACGCCTATACGCACTTCACTTCGCCGATCCGCCGCTATCCGGATCTGCTGATCCATCGCTGCATCAAGGCCTGCCTTTCCGGCACGCGCTATCAGCCGACCGGCGCGACCTGGTCGGAGCTGGGCGTGCACTGCTCGCAGACCGAGCGTCGCGCCGACGATGCGACCCGGGACGTCGAGAACTGGCTCAAATGCTTTTTCATGCAGGACAAGGTCGGCGAGATATTCATGGGCACGGTCAGCGGCGTCACGCATTTCGGCCTCTTCGTCACGCTCGACGGCCTCAATGTCGATGGGCTGGTGCACGTGACCGAGCTCGGCAACGACTATTTTCACTACGACGCAGTGCGACACGCAATGAGCGGCGAGCGCAGCGGCAAGGTCTACCGGCTTGCCGACCGCATCATGGTGAAAGTCGCCCGGGTCGATCTCGAATCGACCAAGATCGATTTCGTGCTGGCCGGGGACGACATTGCCGACGCCCCAAAAAAGAAAACGCGCCAGGGGCGGAAGCCCTGACGCGTCGTCATTTCCGCGCGAATCGCCTGCCGCACGGCGGCAGATGCGCCGGCAGGCGGATGGGGGCGCCCGCGCCTCAGCGGTTGGGCTGCGGCGTCATGCGCAGATACGGCCGCAGCGCCTTGAAGCCCTTGGGGAATTTCTGCTTGAGCACTTCGGGATCCTGCAGCGATGGCACGATCACGACGTCGTCGCCGTTCTTCCAGTTGCCCGGCGTCGCCACGCTGTGATACTCGGTCAGCTGCAGCGAATCGATCACACGCAGTACTTCGTCGAAATTGCGACCGGTCGACGCCGGATAGGTGATGATCAGCCGGATCACCTTTTTCGGATCGATGACGAACAGCGAGCGCACCGTCGCCGTGGCGCTGGCGTTCGGATGGATCATGTCGTACAGCGTCGAGACCTTCCGGTCGGCGTCGGCGATGATCGGAAAGTTGACTTTGGTGTTCTGTGTCTCGTTGATGTCGTTGATCCATTTCTTGTGCGAGTCGACCGGATCGACCGAGAGCGCGATCACCTTGACGTTTCGCCTGGCGAACTCGTCCTTGAGCTTGGCGGTCAATCCGAGCTCGGTCGTGCACACCGGCGTGAAGTCGGCGGGATGCGAAAACAGCACGCCCCAGCTGTCGCCCAGCCATTTGTGGAAGCTGATCGGGCCCTCGCTCGATTCCTGGGTGAAATCGGGGGCAGTGTCGCCAAGACGCAGTGACATGGTTTTCTCCTCCTCGTAACGGGTGGATCGCATATAATACGCCGCGCCCGCGCCGGCGAGTAGAAGCGATGGCACTATCATCATGCCCACGCAAACCACCGGTACCGCGGCGCGCGCTTCCCGCCTTCTTCGATTCGATGCGACAATCCCCTGTCCGCAGGTCGCGTCTGGCGCGGGAGACGCGATGACGGCCGAAAACGCCGCCGCCACGCGCCTGGTCGTTCAGGCGCCCGACATAGCCACGCCCGCGCTCAAGGCGCTGGCGAAGCTCGCCGGGGCCGAGCGCATCGATGCGCTTTCACGCGGCGTCGATCAGGCGTTCGCTCTCACCCCCGCGGGCAATACTGGCGGAGTCGCCGCGTACTGCGCGCAGGCGGCGCTCGACTGCGCGTTCGTCCCTCCCGGCCAGCGCCTCGACCGGGTGCGCCTGCTGGCGATGGACATGGACTCGACCTTGATCAGCATCGAATGCGTCGACGAGATTGCCGACATGATGGGTATCAAGCAGGAGGTCGCGGCGATCACGGCAAGCGCGATGCGCGGTGAAATCGATTTCCGCCAAAGCCTCACACGCCGCGTCGCCCTCCTGCGCGGGCTGGACATCGCTGCGCTGCAGCGTGTCTACGATGAGCGACTCGAGCTTTCCCCGGGTGCCGAGCGTCTGCTGGCCGGCATGCGTGCCGTCGGCGCCGAGTCGCTGCTGGTGTCGGGCGGATTCACGTTTTTCACCGAGCGCCTGAAAGCGCGCCTTCGGCTCGACCACACCTGCGCGAACACGCTGGAGATCGCCGATGGCCGGCTGACCGGCCGCCTGATCGGGCCGATTGTCGATGCCGGCGCGAAGGCCGCGTGCTTCGGCCGTTTGCGCGCAAAGCTGGCCACCAACGGTGGGCTGGCGGTGGCGATCGGCGACGGGGCGAACGATCTGCCGATGCTGGACGCCGCCGACATCAGCGTCGCCTATCACGCCAAGCCGATCGTTCGCGCGCGCGCGACTTACGCGATCGACTACTGCGGGCTCGACGCCGTCCTCAATGTTTTCGTATAGCTAGGCCAGCGCCGGGCGGAGGAACGCCACAATGTTCCACACCGCGAGCACGGCCAGCACCAGCCAGGTCAGGACGATACCGACGGAGCGACCGACCGAACTCCCGCTGACACGCGACAGGGCGGCGGCATGCACGACGCGGGCCACGATGAACACGATGCCGCAAACATGGAGCATCAGCGGCGATGTGCGATTCTCCTCGGCGATCAGAAGCAGCAGCAGTACCGGCAGCCCCCACTCGACCGCGTTGGCGTGCACGCGAATCGCGCGTTCGAGCTGGGCGTCGCCGCCGGCCCCGAGACCGATGCGCGTCCGCAGGCGCCGGCGCGACACCAGCAACGCAAGGGCGACCAGCAGCAGCGCGAATACACCGGTGTAGAGCGCGCTGATCAACGGCATCGGTGCGGGATTCATTCTTCGCTCTCCTCGATCCACAGCATCTGGATGGCCTCGAGTATCTTTTCGCCCGAATGCCTGGGGTCGTCGTCGAAGCCCGGCAGCGCGATCACCCAACGGTGCAGATCGGTGAAGCGCACCGTTGCCGGATCGACGTCCGGGTGGCTCTCGGCCAGCGCGATCGCGATATCGCGCGAGTCAACCCACTTCATTTGGTCGTCTCTTTGGCATAGTTGATCGTGTACTTCGGGATCTCGATCACCAGCTTGGTGCTGCCGACCTTGGCCTGACATGACAGTCGCGACACCGGAGTCAGGCCCCAGGCCCGGTCGAGCAGATCGTCCTCGTCTTCCGACGACGGCGAGAGCGAATCGAAACCCTCCCGCACGATGACATGGCAGGTCGTGCATGCGCACGACTTTTCGCAGGCGTGCTCGATCTCGATCTTTTGATCGAGCAGATTATCGCAGATCGACTCGCCTTCGGTCGCCTCGAAGGTCTTGCCCTCGGGACAGAGCTCCGCGTGCGGCAGCACGACGATTTCGGTCATCGCGATCCGACCCTCAACCCAACGCGTCGACGCTGCGACCGGTCAGCGCGCGCCCGACGCCGCGATTCATGCGGCGGGCGGCGAATTCCTCGGTGGCGACGTTGAGCGCGCTCACCGCGGCGACGAGGGCGTGATGGTCGTCCTGGCCGGCAAGCCGGCGGACCGCGGCAAGCGCCTGTTCGATCGGGATCCGCTCCGCGGCGCTGAGCAGGTCGCCATCCGACCTCAGCGCGCCTTCGGTGGCATCGACGATGCGCTCCGCCTCGACGCGCGCCTCGGCCGCGGCGCGCGCAACCATGTCCGGTGCGGCGTTGGCGAACGATTCCTGAAGCATGCGGGCGATCTCGTCGTCCGACAGACCGTACGAGGGCTTGACCACGATCGATGCCTCGATGCCCGTCGTCTGCTCGCTGGCGGATACCGCCAGCAGGCCATCGGCGTCGACCTGGAACGTCACCTTGATGCGCGCGGCGCCGGCGACCATCGGCGGAATGCC
>JBDTNP010000171.1:0-3518 GCA_039933695.1 Betaproteobacteria bacterium
GACCGTCTCGACTTCGACCTGCACTGGCATCTGCTGCCGGAAGCATGCTTCCCCGACGCCGACGCGCCCGTCTGGCAAGCTGCGGAGGCGTATACGGTCGACGGCGCGGCCACGCAGGCGCTTTGCGCAACGGATCTGCTGGTCGTCGTCTGCGCACATGCCGCGCACTGGGCGCCGGTATCGCCGGCGCGCTGGGCCGCCGACGCGCTGGTGATCCTGCGCCGGGCGCCGGAGCGCATCGACTGGGGGAGAGTCGCGATGCTGGCGCAACACTGGCACGTCGTCCCGCATCTGTCCGACACGCTTTCCTACCTCGCGCAGCGGTGGGGTGCCGGCATCCCGCCGCCGCTACTGAGCGAACTCCGGCATGCCTCGGTCGGACGCATCGATCGCCGGGCCTACGCGCTGCTCGGCCGCATGCCGGACCGACTGATTTATCTCGGCCGGCCCTGGCTCCGCTATCGTTTGCGAACGCGTGACCGATCGGGGCTGGCCGCATTGTCCGGCTTCGGCGAATACCTGAAGATCACGCTGGGCCTCGCGAGCGGGCGCGCACTGATCGGGGAGATTTTTCGCCGGTACCGACGCTGGCGTGCCGACCGTGCGCGCGGCGCGCGCTGACGCGGCTAGCTTCGCGCCGATACGGCGAACTGCCGCGCTCGCGCACCGCTGCGCCAGGGCAGCGGCTCGCAACGGACGTCGCGATACCCCGCATCGCCGACGAGCGCGACGATTTCGTCCTCCGCATACCATGTTATTTCGCGCCTGTGGTCCTCGCGGGCAAGGACGGTGCGAGCGCGTTGCTCGAAGCGGCTGCGGACGATGCTGCGCCGGCGCGGCACATCGATCACGGTCTCGGAGCGGCAGGCGAGCTGCGAGCCATCGGCCAGCGCCAGCATGGAGAGCTCGACTACCGGCGCGCCCGGCGGGTGGGCTGCTTCCTCAGGCACGAACAGATCGAGCAGCAGCAGGCCAGGGTCGATCAGGTGGGCGCGGATGCGAAGCAGCGCATCCAGCGCGGCGGCGCGGTGGGTAAGCGACTGGAATGCGCCGGCGGAAATGAATGCGGCTGCGTAGCGGAACGGCAAGTTGAGCGCCGTGATGCTCTGCCGGAACAACTCGGTGCCTCGCCCGGCCGATGAGAGCCGCGCGCCGCAGCGCGCCAGCGCCGTCTCCGATGCGTCGGCACCGTGCACGTTGAAGCCCGCTTCCAGCAGCGGGAGCAGCATGCGTCCCGTACCCGTCATCGCATCGAGCAGCATACCGGCGTCGCGCGGCAGGTGCGACGCGTACCACGCGATCTCAGCGCTGCGGGTGTGAAGCGATGCAGCGGTCTCGAACGCTTCGCGCAGCGCGCCGTCGCTCGGCGTCGGCGCAGCGGGGACGGAGCGTCGGCGGAATTCTTGGCGCTGTCGCAATCGGTTCAGGCCCCACCCAGCGCAGCTTGTCCGGCATCGCCGATCGCATCGATCCAGCGATGCGCGGCGGGCACCGCGCCGGTCCAACGCAGGAAGCCGTGGATCATGCCCGAGCAGCGGATCAGACGCACGGCGATACCTGCCGCCTCGAGCCGCGCTGCGTAATCGACGCCGTCGTCGCGCAGCACGTCATATTCGGCGACGGCGATCACGGCAGGCGGTAGCCCCGACAGATCGGCGGCCGCCAGCGGTGACAATCCGACGGCACTTTTGGCCGCGCCGGCGCGGTAAGCGTCCCAGTACCAGGCCATCAGGCCGGCCGAAAGGTTGTAACCGGTGGCGAACTCGCGATACGAGGGCCGCGAACAGGTCGCGTCCAACGCCGGGTAGAGCAAGAGCTGCAGGTTCGGCTGAACCGCACCGTCGGAGCGCAGCCGAAGGGTCAGCGCGGCGGCGAGATTGCCGCCCGAGCTCTCGCCCGCGACGCCGAAGCGCATGCCGTCGGCACCGAGCGACTTCGCTTCGCTGCGGGCCCAGCGCCACGCAGCTTCAAAATCGTCCAGCGCCGCCGGATAAACATGCTCGGGCGCCCGGCGGTAGGCGACGGCGACCAGCACGGCGCGCAGGCGGTTGGCGAGGATGCGGCATAGCTTGTCCTGCGACTCGAGCGAACCGGTCACCCAGCCGCCGCCGTGCGCGTAGACGACCAGCGGCAGCAACTCCGCTGCGGCCGGCCGGTAGATGCGCACCGGCAGCAAGTCGTGCTCGCCGGGAGCAAACGCATCGGTAATCGACGCCACCGCCTCGGGCTCGCCGCCGAAGCGCCCCGGCACGGCTTCCGCGGTGGCGCGCAGCTGCGCGACGTCGGGAGCTTCGGCGCCCACCGGGACGTTGAAGACCGTGTCGAGCAGACGCTGGATATCGGGGTCGAGCATCGTCGCCATCGGTGAACCAGTGCGAGGATATTACCCGAATCGCGGCGCGCGGTTGACACGCAGTTGACAAGGGTGCGTTCAACCCTTACCTTTGGGTCAGCGCCGATTTGATTCGGGGGTGACCCCGCAGCTTGCGGGCGCTATACAAATCCAGCTAAAGCGGCTTTCGCCTGAAACCCGCTCGGCGGCAAGCTGAACGGGTTTTTGTTTTTGGGCGGCACAATGACGACAAGCGACAAGACTGCGCTGCTGCGACGGTTGCTCCGCGAACGCATCCTGATCCTCGACGGCGCGATGGGCACGATGATCCAGGCTGAGAAGCTCGGTGAGGCCGACTTTCGCGGCGCGCCCGAATGCGGACTCGGCGGCCATGCGCACGACCTGAAAGGCGATAACGACCTGCTGGTGCTGACGCAACCGGCCGTGGTCGCCGCGATCCACAACGCCTTTCTCGAGGCCGGCGCCGACATCATCGAGACCAATACCTTCAACGCGACGCGCATCGCGCAAGCCGATTACCGGCTGGAAACAAAAGTGCGCGACATCAATCTCGCGGCGGCAAGGATCGCGCGCGAATGCGCCGACGCCTGGACGAAGAAAACGCCGGACAAGCCGCGGTTCGTCGCCGGCGCGCTCGGGCCGACCAACCGGACAGCGACGATCTCGCCGGACGTCAACGATCCGGGATTTCGCAACGTCAGCTTCGACGAGCTGGTCGAGGCGTACGGCGAAGCGGTCGACGGCCTGGTCGACGGCGGCGTCGACCTGCTTCTGGTCGAGACGGTCTTCGACACGCTCAACGCCAAGGCCGCGCTGTTCGCGATCGACCGGTCGTTCGAGCGCACCGGGACGCGCCTGCCGATCATCGTATCGGGAACGATCACCGATGCGTCGGGGCGGACGCTGTCGGGACAGACGACCGAGGCCTTCTGGAATTCGGTGCGGCATGCGCGTCCGCTCGCGGTCGGCCTGAATTGCGCGCTCGGCGCGGCGCTGATGCGCCCCTACATCGAGGAGCTCTCACGCGTGGCTGACACGTTCGTCTCCTGCTATCCGAACGCCGGCCTGCCCAATCCGATGAGCGACACGGGCTACGACGAGGCGCCCGCGACGACGGCCGGACTCGTCGCCGATTTCGCGGCCAACGGCTTCGTCAACATCGTCG
>JBDTNP010000172.1:0-3488 GCA_039933695.1 Betaproteobacteria bacterium
ACGAGTCCGACGCGTCGTTCCTGGTGCTGCAGCCGGCCGTCGCGGTCGTGACCAATATCGACGCCGACCACATGGCTACGTACGGACACGACTTCGCGCGGCTCAAGGAGGCGTTCGTCAATTTCGTGCAGCGCCTGCCGTTCTACGGCGTCGCGGTGCTCTGCATCGACGACGCCAACGTGCGCGACATCCTGCCCGCGATCGCCAAGCCGACCGTCACTTATGGTCTCGATCCCGATGCGCAACTGCGCGCGGTCGACGTCGCGCACGCCGCGGGGCGCATGCGCTTTGTCGCAACCGGCGGTAGCGCCGATCTGCCGGTCGAGCTCAACCTGGCTGGCGTGCACAACGTGCAGAACGCGCTTGCCGCGATCGCGGTCGGCCGCCAGACGGGTGTGACCGACGCAGCGATCGCCAAGGCGCTCGCCGAGTTCAAGGGTGTCGGCCGCCGCTTCCAGCGCCACGACGACGTCGCGCTGGCCAACGGCGGGACATTCATGCTGATCGACGACTACGGCCATCACCCGGCCGAAATGGCCGCGACGATCGCCGCGGTGCGCGGCAGCTTTCCAGGGCGCAGAGTGGTGCTAGCGTTCCAGCCGCATCGCTACTCGCGTACGCGCGATCTGTTCGAGGACTTCGTTGCGGTGCTGGCCACCGCCGACGTCCTGCTGCTGGGCGAGGTTTATCCGGCGGGCGAGCCACCGATCGTCGCGGCCGACGGGCGTGCGCTGGCGCGCGCCCTGCGCGTCGCCGGGCGGATCGAGCCGGTGTTCGTCGATGACATCGCGGATATGGCGGCGGCGATACGCGCCGTCGCTATGGACGGGGACGTCGTGCTGACGATGGGCGCCGGATCGATCGGCGGCGTGCCTGCCCAACTGGTGCCTGCATGATGATGCTCGAACCGCTGCGCTTCCCGGGCCTGCGCGGCGAGCTGCGCCGCAACGAGTCGCTGGCCAGGCACACCAGCTGGCGCTGCGGCGGCGCCGCCGACGTCGCGTTCTTTCCGGCCGACCGCGAGGACTTCGCGACCTTCGTGCACCAGCTTCCCGACGACGAGCCGGTGACCGTCATCGGCCTCGGCAGCAACCTGCTGGTGCGCGACGGCGGCGTGCGCGGCACCGTCGTGCTGCTGCACGCGGCGCTGAACGAGCTCGGCTTCGACGGCAGCCGGATACGCGCCGAGGCCGGAGTCGCAAGCCCGAAAGTCTCGCGCTACGCCGCGATGCACGACCGGGCCGACGCGGAATTCCTTTCCGGCATTCCCGGCACGATCGGCGGCGCGCTGGCAATGAACGCCGGCTGCTACGGCGGCGAGACCTGGCGCGATGTCGTCGAGGTCGAAGTGCTGACCCGGCAAGGCGCGTTCGAACGCCGCCCGCCGGAGGCTTACGTCATCGGCTACCGCAGCGTCGTCAGCCGGCGCGGCGCCGACGACATCGCGTTCACCGCGGCGTGGTTCGATTTCCCGCCGGGCAATGGTGCCTATGCGCGCGGACGCATCAAGGCGCTGCTGACGCAACGGATCGCGACACAGCCGCTCGGGCTGCCAAACGCGGGATCGGTATTCCGCAATCCGGAAGGCGATCACGCCGCGCGCCTGATCGAGAGCTGCGGACTCAAAGGATTTGCCACCGGCGGCGCGCGCGTCTCGGAAAAGCACGCCAATTTCATCGTCAATGCGGAAGGGTTCGCGACCGCGGCCGACGTCGAAGCACTGATCGGGCACGTCCGCGCCGTCGTCCGGCGCGAAACCGGCGTCGATCTCGAGCAGGAAGTTCGCATCATCGGGGAGGCCCGATGAGCGAGTTCGGAAAGGTCGCAGTTTTGATGGGAGGTCCGTCGTCGGAGCGCGAGATCTCGCTGCTGTCGGGCAACGCGGTCCTCGCGGCGCTGAAGGGCCGTGGCATCGACGCGCACGCATTCGATCCGGCCGAGCGCTCGCTCTATGAAATGAAGCGCGACGGATACGCACGCACGTTCATCGCGCTGCACGGCCGCTTCGGCGAAGACGGCACCGTGCAGGGCGCGCTCGAAGTGCTGGGTATCCCGTACACCGGTAGCGGCGTGATGGCATCGGCGCTGGCGATGGACAAATGGCGCACCAAGCTGGTCTGGACTGCAAGCGCTATTCCGACGCCGCGCTATCGCGTCGTCGACGCCGGCTCCGACTGGTGGGCGATCGTCGCCGAGCTCGGCCTGCCGCTGATCGTCAAACCGGCGCGCGAAGGATCGACGATAGGCATCAGCAAGGTCGCCAAGGTCGACCACGATGAAATGGCGGTCGCGTATCGCGCCGCCGCCAAGCACGACGACCTGGTCATCGTCGAGGAGTTCGTCGCCGGCGTCGAGCTGACCGTCGGCGTCCTCGGCGAGCACGCGCTGCCGCTGATACGCATCGAAGCGCCGCAGGGCAACTACGACTACCACAACAAGTATTTTTCCGACGAGACCAAGTACTTCTGTCCGTGCGGCATCGACGCTGAGGTCGAAAGCGCGATCCAGGGACAATCGATGGACGCGTTCCGCGTCATCGGTTGCACCGGCTGGGGACGGCTCGACCTGATTCTTCGGCCCGACGGCAAATGGACCTTCCTCGAAGTCAATACCTCGCCTGGCATGACCGGACACAGCCTCGTGCCCATGGCGGCGCGGCAGGCAGGCATGGACTTCGCCGAACTCTGCGTAGAGATCCTTCGAGGCGCCCATGTGGGATAACCCGCGGCAGCTCAATGCCATCGCGCTGGTGCTCGCCTTCGCGGCGGCGACGATGCTGGGTTGGGGTGTGGTCGCATGGGCGGTGCGCCAGCCGGCGTTCGCGTTGCACAAGATCGTCATCGGCGGGCCGTTGCAGCGCGCCAATCCGGCCCATCTGGAAGCGGTGCTGCGCGAGGAGGTCAGGGGAACGTTCTTCACACTGCGTCTTGCCGACGCGCGCTCGTCGCTGCAGCGCGTGCCCTGGGTGCGGCGCGTGGCGCTGCGCCGCCAGTGGCCGGACCGACTCGAGGTCGAGGTCGACGAGCACCAGCCGCTCGCCCGCTGGAACGACGCCTTGCTGATCGACACCGAAGGCGAGGTGTTCAGCGCCGATTTCGACGGCGAGCTGCCGCAGTTCAGCGGCCCGGAAGGGACCGCGGCGGAAGTCGCCGCGCAATACCGCGGATTCGTCGCTGCGCTCCAACCGACCGGACGCTCGATCAATGCGATCCGCCGCTCGCCCCGCGGCGCATGGCAGCTGGTCGCCGCCGGCAGCCCGCCATTGACGATCGAGCTCGGCCGCACCGATCCGGGCGAGCGCCTGACGCGCTTTGTCGCCTACTACCGCCAGACGCTGGACCCGCTCGCGCGCGGCGGCGCGCGCATCGACTACGCCGACCTTCGCTACCGCAACGGATTCGCCGCGCGCGTGTCCGGCGGCGGCGATCGATCGTCCAGAAAAGCGTCCCGGGGATAGAACAACATGGTCAAGGACAGCAAGAATCTCA
>JBDTNP010000173.1:0-4397 GCA_039933695.1 Betaproteobacteria bacterium
CATCCGGTCTCGACCGCGCGCGCGGTCACGACCCCGCGACGTAACGACTGTTGGCGAGTATGGTAGGGCGACCCGTTAGGCACGACGATCAGTTCGGCGCCCTTATCGCGCGAACGGCGCGCCGGCCCGGGGAACCAGATGTCCTCGCAAATCACCACGCCGACGCTCACGCCGGCCACGTCGAACACGCAGGCCTCGATGCCCGGCGTGAAATAACGCTGCTCGTCGAAGACGGTATAGTTGGGCAGCGTACGCTTGCGATAACCGGCGATGATCCTGCCGTCGCGGATGACGGCCACTGCATTGTGCCGCAAGCCGCCGTTGCCCCGCTCCGGATAGCCGACCACGACGGTCGGGCCAGCGATGCGCGTTGCGAGCCGTCCCAGTTCTAGTGCGCAAGCTTCGAGAAACGCCGGGCGGAGCAGCAGGTCTTCAGGAGGGTATCCGCAGAGCGACAATTCGGGCGTGACGACCAGGTCCGCGCCGCCGCGCCTGCCCGCATCCACCGCGTCGAGAATGCGCGCGGCGTTGCCGGGAAGATCGCCGACCATCTGGTTCAGCTGGGCGATCGCGATGCGCATAGGGTAAATTTTACCATGCGCGCCGGCGGCGGCAGTGCCTCGCCGCCCCGCGCCCGCGCGACGATGACGACGCATTATCGCGTCGCTTTTTCGCGCTGGGTCGCCGGGTAAATTCGCGCGCGCGCTTGCCGGTGGCAAGCCTTCACGCGACAATCTGCCCTGCATGCCTTCGTTCTCGCTGCACGTAACCGACACGCTCGCCGCGATTGAGCCGTCATCCTGGGATGCGCTGGTCGGCGAACAACCGCTGCTGTCGCATGCCTTTCTGCACGCGTTGCACGAGACGGGATGCGCTTCACCGAAGACTGGTTGGGCACCGCGCTATCTGCTGCTGCGAGAAGGCGATGCGCTGGTCGGGGCGATGCCGCTGTATCTGAAGGCGCACTCTTACGGCGAATACGTGTTCGACTGGTCTTGGGCCGATGCGTATCGGCGGCACGGGCAACGCTACTATCCGAAGCTGCTCGCAGCGATCCCGTTCACGCCCGCCGCCGGGCCGCGATTGCTGGCTGCCGGCAAACGGGCAAGGCAGCGTCTGCTCGAAGGTGCGCTGGCGCTGCTGACAGAAGAGCGCCTCTCGTCGCTGCATATCCTGTTCCCCGATGCCGACGATGCCGCGCAATGCGCGGCAGCCGGCCTGCTGATGCGCGACAGCCTTCAGTTTCACTGGCAAAACCCCGGATACCGCGACTTCGCCGATTTCCTGTCGACGTTGAATCACGACAAGCGCAAGAAGATCCGGCAGGAACGCCGTCGGCTGCACGAGGCCGGGATCGGCTTCCGTCGTCTGACCGGCGCCGATATAAGCGCTTCGGAATGGGCATTCTTTTACCGCTGCTACGTCAACACCTATCGCCAGCACGGGTCGACGCCTTATCTATCGCTGCCATTTTTCGAACGGATCGGCGCGACGATGCCGGCCAACGTCGTTCTGGTCATCGGCAGCCGCCACGGTAAGCCGCTCTGCGCCGCGCTCGACGTGTTCGATAAGGGGACGCTGTGGGGTCGATACTGGGGTGCGACCGGCCATGTGCCGGGGCTGCATTTCGAGGCTTGCTATTACCAGGCGATTGAGTTCTGCATCGAGCGTCGGATCAGGCTGTTCGAAGGCGGTGCACAGGGCGTGCACAAGCTTGCCCGCGGCTTCCTGCCGGTGACGACGCGTTCAGCGCACGCGATTGCGGATCCGGAGTTCGCCCGCGCGCTTGAGGCATTTGTCGCACGCGAGCGGACCGACGTCGCACAGACGGTCGACGAGCTCGAGCGTGCGAGTCCGTTCCGGCAAGGCGAAACTGCCGCGGCCACTCCTTTCGGCGAACCGGGCGACGCGCGCGATGGCGCAGGCGAAGCTTGACTGCCCAATCCCGATTCACGATACCCTGCGGCCGTGACTGACGACTCGATCCTGCTCGCGCGCGAAGGCGGAATCGCCACGCTGACCTTGAACCGGCCGGACTCGCTCAACAGCCTGGATCTGGCGATGATGGACGCGCTGGTCGCCAACGCCATTGCGCTTGGGGGCGATGACAGCGTGCGCTGCATCGTTATTCGCGGGGCCGGACGGCACTTCATGGCGGGCGGAGACATCCGCACGTTCGCCGCGAATCTCGGCGCGCCGCCGGCGCAGCGCCGGCAGGATTTCGCACAGATCGTGCGGCGGGTGCATACGGCGATAGAGACGATCTACCGGATGCCGCATCCGGTGATCGCCGCCGTGCATGGCGCGGTCGCCGGATTCGGCCTTTCACTGATGTGCGCGTGCGACCTCGCCGTGGCCGCCGATTCCAGCTATTTCACGTCGGCGTACCGCCACATCGGACTGACGCCGGATGGCGGTGCAACTTTCGCGCTGCCGCGCATCGTCGGCCTCAAGAAGGCGATGGAGATCGTCCTGCTAGGCGAGCGCTTCGGCGCCGACGAGGCACTGCGCCTCGGCCTGATCAATCGTGTCGTGCCGGAAGCCGAGGTCGGACCGGCCGTAGAAAAGCTCGCTGCCGCACTGGCGAGCGGGCCTGCACTCGCGCTGCGCAACGGCAAGCGCTTGATCAATCAATCGCTGGGGCATTCGCTGTCGATGCAGCTGGACGCGGAAGCGACAAGCTTTGCCGCGTGCAGCGCCACGCCGGACTTCGTCGAAGGAATTGGCGCATTTCTCGACAAGCGTACACCGCGCTTCGATTAGCGCGGTTGGCTGCCGCTACGCTTCACCTCACGGCTGACCGCCGCCCGGCTGACCGCCGCCACCGCCCTGACCGCCGCCGCCGCCCTGACCGCCGCCGCCCGCCTGACCACCTCCGCGCGGGCCGCGCCGACCGCGCGGTCCACCGCGCCCGCCGCCTGGGCCGCCGGCAGCGATCGCGCCGCCACCTCGGTCGCCAGGCCCACCGCGTCCGCCTTGATGTCCGCGACCGCCGCGCTGTTTCGGACCGCCACGCGGCGAGGCGCCACCTGGCACGCCTGGCACTCCCGGCGGTGCTCCGGCGACACGGTGTCCGTGCGGCCGCCCGCGGCCCGGATTGGCCGGACGGGGCGAAGGCTTGCCGGGCCCCGGCTCGCGATTGCCGTCGATCTCGCGCCCATCGGGCTCTTCGCGCGGCCCATAGGTGCCGCGGTTGCCGTCGATTTCTTCTTCCTCGATGTCTCCTTCGTCGGCTTCGTGCCCGTGGCGAGGCTGTTCGTCGGCGTCGCCCGCACGCGTATCGCCGCCCAGCATCCCTGCCGCGGTCATCAGCTTGTTCAATTCGTCGGGCCCTAATTCCAACGTCTGCCCGCGCTTGACCTGCGGCGGCATGCTGACGACGCCGTAGCGCGTGCGTATCAAGCGGCTTACCATCAATCCGAGCGCCTCGAACAAGCGCCGCACTTCGCGGTTACGGCCCTCGGGCAGCGTAATCTTGTACCAGTGATTCGATCCCTCCCCGCCGCCGTCTGCGAGCGAGAGCACGCGCGCCGGGCCGTCCTCGAGCTCAATGCCTTCGAGCAACGCCCGTTCCTGCTCCGGCGTCAGCGAACCGACGATGCGCACCGCGTACTCGCGCTCGACTTCGTAACGCGGGTGCATCAGGCGATTGGCGAGCTCGCCCAGCGTCGTGAAAAGCAATAAGCCCTCGCTGTTGAAATCGAGACGTCCGACCGCGATCCATTTCGCGCTGCCGAGACGCGGCAGCTTGTCGAATACCGTCGGGCGGCCCTCAGGATCGGACCGGCTGACGATTTCCCCGGCCGGCTTGTGATAGAGGAGCACGCGGGCACGCGGCGGCGCGAAGCGGATTCGCACCAGCTCGCCGTTGATGCGCACCTGATCGCTGGGACCGACTTTCTGGCCTACTTCGGCCGGCTGTCGGTTCACCGTAATGCGCCCGGCAATGATCATCTCCTCCAGCCCGCGCAGCGAGCCGTAGCCGCATTGCGCCAGCAACTTGTGCAGGCGCTGCGGCTCGGTGAAGACCGGCTCAGTGGAGCGTCTGGGTTGATTCGGGCGGGACCGATCGTCCGTCCGCCGCGTCTGGTGCGTCTGATGCGTCGGGTACGTCGGTCCGTGGGCGGAGGATCGGACTCGCGAGCGCGAGTTCGGCCTCGGCGGCCTTTGCTGGGGCATCGGGTAACTCCATGAGGTGAGAAGTGTCCAGTTCCGCCAATGGCGGCAGTTCGGCGAGGGAACGCAGGTTGAGATCGTCGAGGAAGGTCCGGGTCGTCGCGTAGAGCGCCGGCCGGCCGGGTGTTTCACGATGGCCGACCGCCTCGATCCATTGCCGGTCTTCCAGCGTCTTGACGATGTGGGTCGACACCGCGACACCCCGAATCGCCTCGATGTCG
>JBDTNP010000174.1:0-8741 GCA_039933695.1 Betaproteobacteria bacterium
GCCGCCGCTTGCGACGGTTTCGCGGAACACCTCCGGATTGGTCAGTGCGAAGTTCGACGGCGCCAGCGCATCGATGTACTGGCGGGTGAAGAAATCCACTTTTTTCTGCGTGTGCTCGTCGAGACCCTCGACGCTTGCCACCGCGTTGTGCAGCCAGCGCGCGGCGATCAGGTACGACTGCTTGACGTAGTCGAACAGGAAATGCTCCTGCCAGTCCTCGTGGCGAAAGCGCCGGTCGCCTTTCGCTGGCTCGGCGACCGGGGTTGAGCTCTGCCCCAGCAGCTTGAGCATCGACGACTGCCAGAGCGCCGAATAGTCCCACCACAGGTTCATCTGCGTCTCGGCCATGCGATAAGGATTGGACAGCATCTTCGCTGCCATTTCCATGAAGGCCTTGGTCAGCCCGAATTCGTCGGTGGCCAGCGAGGGGCCCGACTTCGACTGGCGGGCGAGGTAGTCGCCGAGCAGCTTTGCGCTCTTATCGGCAGCGCTGGCGAGCGAGTCCGCCAGCGCGACCGGGTCGTAGCCCTGATTGCTCAAACCCGCGGTATCCGTCGCGCTCATCAAGACTCTCCGAAAAAAGGACTTTATTGTATTCCGGCAGCGCGGACGAAACGGATCGTTCCGTCGCTGCCGACCGAGCGATCGAGACTCCCGCGATGCCATAGATGGTTCAGATGGGCGATCGCCTCGCCCATCGCGAAAAAGCGTTGCTGCAAGTCGAGCTCGCGACGGAACAGCACCGGCACGATCTCCGCCGCGGTCTTCGGTGTCGTTGCGGCGATTTCGATCTCGGCCAGGCGCGCCGCATGGTGCTCGCGGAGCTGATCGACGCGAGCGCCGGCGCCGACGAAAGGCAGGCCGTGCGAGGGCAGGATCAGCGTCTCGCCGGGAAGCTCGGCAAACGCCGCCAGCGAATCCAGGAACCGGCGCAACGGGTCGCCTTCGGGCTCGACCGGCCAGACGCTGACGTTGGTGCTGATGCGCGGCAGCAGCATGTCGCCGGAAATGCAGACGCCGAGCTCCTTGCAGTAGAGCGACGCGTGCTCGGGCGAATGACCGAATCCGGGAATCGCGCGCCAGGCATTCGCACCGATGCGGATTTCATCGTGCGCGGCGAGCCGCTGAAAGCTGGACGGGATTTCCGGCACGCCGCGCCGGTAGGGATTGCCGCGGGCATCGAGCGCCGCCAGGTGCTGCGGCGACAAGCCATGGGCGCGCAGCATCTCGCGCATCGGCGCCGCGCCATAACCGCTGTGCTCGCCCGCGATCGCGTGGGCGGTCAGATATTCGGCCTGCGGCATCATCACCGGGCAGGAGAAGCGCGCCGCCAGCCAGGCCGCGTTGCCCAGATGATCGGGATGATAGTGGGTCGCGATAACGCGGGTTAGCGGCCTGCCGGCGAGGGAGCCGGTGAAATGCGTCTGCCAGAGCGCACGCGTCGCCGCGTTGCCGTAACCGCAATCGACCTGTGTCCATGCGACGCTGTCGGCGAGCAGCCACAAATTGATGTGGTCGAGCGCGAACGGCAAAGGCATGCGCAGCCAGTGAATGCCGGGCGCAACTTCGCGCGACGTCCCGGGGGCAGGCGCATCGGCGTGCGGATAACTGAGGATCGGCGGCAGCGGGGCGTTCATATCGACCGGCAACGGCGGCGGCGGGCCGTTTTGTGCAACGCAACATCGTGTTCGAATCGCTGCTGCCTGTCAAGTTGCTGCCGGTGGCCTGGGCCGAGGCGGGCGCACGCCTTGTGGTATCTTGACCGCGCCTTCGCACACGACGTTGCGCTTCGCTGCAATGCCCTCGCATACGGATCCGGCCACCTTCACGATCTCCGAGCTCGCGCAGGAATTTGCGCTGACGACGCGCACGATCCGCTTCTACGAGGACGAAGGCCTGTTGGCGCCGCGCCGCGCCGGGCAAGCACGCATCTACAGCGAGCGCGAGCGGGTGCGGATCAAGCTGATCCTGCGCGGCAAGCGGCTGGGCCTTTCGCTGACCGAGATCCGCGAGCTCCTCGACCTGTACGACGT
The DNA here is from genome assembly GCA_039933695.1 of Betaproteobacteria bacterium. Lineage (GTDB taxonomy): Bacteria > Pseudomonadota > Gammaproteobacteria > Burkholderiales > Casimicrobiaceae > PALSA-1003. The sequence goes on from JBDTNP010000174.1 coordinate 2,034, forward strand.
CAGCCGGAGCGAGCGCCCGCAGCTGATCAAGTTTCTCGAGGTGCTCGCAGCGCGGCGTGCGATGCTGAAGCAGCAACAAGAGGACATTGCGGTCGTGCTGCAGGAGATCGAGGCCCTGGAGCGGCAGTGTCGCAAGCGGCTTCGCCGGGGTCCGAACGGAGGGCCGCCGTGACGCCGCGCGGTCCGTCGCGGCGGTCATATTGACGTTTACGTAAACGTAATATAGAGTCGAACGCTTTTCTCTCCGAGCGCATCCGCGCGGGCGACGATGACCGCACTGCACGCAGGCTTGAAAGCGCATACCGCGCACGTGCCTCCGGATCCCGACTATGCGGCGCGTGTGCGGGCGAGTTTCGACCGGCAGAAAGCGATGCAGCTGATCGGCGCCCGCATGACCCGCATCGCCCCCGGTGCTTGTACGATCGAGTTGCCATGCCGGGACGATCTGACGCAGCAGCACGGATACATCCACGCCGGGGTCGTCAGCATGATCGTCGATTCGGCCGGAGGCTACGCCGGATTTACGCTGTTTCCCGCCGACGCAAGCGTCTTGACGGTCGAGTACAAGCTGAATCTCATCGCGCCGGCGACGGGCGAGCGCCTGGTCGCAGAAGCCTCGGTCGTGAAGTCCGGCAGGACGCTGGTGATCACGCGCGGGGAAGTCTACGCGGAGCGCGCCGGCGCCCGCACGCTGTGCGCGATCATGCAGCAGACGCTGATCGTTATGGCCGGCAAGCCGGACTTCTGAGGAGCGATGATGTCCAATTTCCCGTCGCTTAATTTCGCATTGGGCGAAACCATCGACATGCTGCGGGCGACGGTCCAGGATTTCGCCGCCACGGAGATCGCGCCGCGGGCCGCGGCAATCGATCGCGACAACCGTTTTCCGCAGGACCTGTGGCGAAAGATGGGGGATCTCGGCCTGCTCGGCATCACCGTCGAGGAGGAGTTCGGCGGCACGGCGATGGGCTATCTGGCGCACGTCATCGCAATGGAAGAGATCAGCCGCGCTTCGGCATCGGTCGGTCTGTCGTACGGCGCGCACTCGAACCTTTGCGTCAACCAGATCCGGCGCAACGGCAGCGTCGAGCAAAAACGGCGCTTCCTGCCGAAGCTGGTCTCGGGCGAGCACGTCGGGGCGCTGGCGATGAGCGAGTCCGGCGCAGGGTCCGACGTCGTTTCGATGCGGCTCTCCGCGGCGCGTTGCGACGGCCATTACGTCCTGAACGGCACGAAAATGTGGATCACCAACGGCCCCGACGCCGATACCCTGGTCGTCTATGCCAAGACCGACGTCGACGCGGGACCACGGGGCATCACGGCCTTCCTGATCGAAAAGGGCATGAGGGGTTTTTCCACCGCGCAAAAGCTCGACAAGCTGGGCATGCGCGGGTCCAATACCTGCGAGCTGGTGTTCGAGGACTGCGAAGTGCCCGAGGGAAATGTGCTCTCCGAGGAAGGCCGCGGCGTGAACATCCTGATGAGCGGCCTCGACTACGAGCGTGTCGTGCTGGCCGGCGGCCCGCTGGGGATCATGAGCGCCTGCATGGACGCGGTGCTGCCGTATGTGCATGAGCGACGCCAATTCGGCCAGCCGATCGGCGAGTTTCAGCTGATGCAGGGCAAGATCGCCGACATGTATTCGACGATGGTCGCGTGCCGTGCATACGTTTATGCCGTGGCGCAGGCTTGCGACCGGGGCGAGACCGCGCGCAAGGACGCCGCAGGTGCGATACTGTATGCCGCGGAAAAGGCGACCTGGATGGCCGGCGAGGCGATCCAGGCCCTCGGCGGCAACGGCTACATCAACGAATACCCGGTGGGCCGGCTGTGGCGTGACGCCAAGCTGTATGAGATCGGCGCCGGTACGTCGGAGATTCGTCGGATGCTGATTGGCCGCGAGTTGTTCAACGAGACCAAGTGACCGGAGAGCCGATGGCACTGGAAATGCGCGAACGCTGTGAGCGATGTGCATGGCCGCTTACACCCGACGCGGATGCCGCATACATCTGCAGCTACGAATGCACGTTCTGCGCAACGTGCGCCAACGCGCTGAACGGCGTGTGTCCGAACTGCGGAGGCGAGCTCGTGCGCCGGCCGCGGCGGGTGCAGAAGCCACCCGAAAAGGCGGCACCGCCGGCGTAAGGCTGCGGCCGCGGCGCGCGGCGGATTTGTCGAGGAGCAAACTCATTGTGCAAAACGATCCGATAGTCATCGTCGGTGCGGCGAGAACGCCGATCGGCGGTCTTCAAGGCGATTTCGCTTCGCTCGCGGCGAGCGATCTCGGTGCAGTGGCGATCAGGGCCGCGGTGGAGCGCGCCGGCGTGGGACCGGCGGAGGTGGACGAACTGATTTTCGGCAATTGCCTGATGGCCGGACAGGGGCAGGCGCCCGCGCGCCAGGCTTCGCTGAAGGCGGGACTGCCGCTTTCGACCAACTGCACGACCCTGTCGAAGATGTGCGGCTCGGCGATGAAGGCGACGATGCTCGGGCACGATGCGATCATCGCCGGCAGCGCCGACATCATCGTTGCCGGCGGTATGGAAAGCATGACCAATGCGCCTTACCTGCTGCCGAAGGCGCGGTCGGGCATGCGAATGGGACATGGCACGGTCATCGATCACATGTTTTTTGACGGGCTCGAGGACGCCTACGACCGCGGCAAGCTGATGGGTGTGTTCGCCGAGCAGTGCGCGGACAAGTTCCATTTTTCGCGCGAAGCGCAGGACGAGTTCGCGCTGCGTTCGCTTTCTCGCGCGCTCGCCGCCAACGACGACGGCTCGTTTGCCTGGGAAATCGCGCCGGTCACCGTGTCGGGCCGCAAGGGGGACGTCGTCATCGACAAGGACGAACAGCCGGCGAAAGCGAGTCCCGACAAGGTCTCCGGCCTCAAACCGGCGTTCCGCAAGGACGGAACGGTCACCGCAGCGAATTCGAGCTCGATTTCCGACGGCGCGGCGGCGCTGGTGCTTATGCGCCGCTCGCTCGCCGAGCGCAAGGGCCTGAAGCCGCTCGCGGTGATCCTCGATCATGCGACGCACGCGCAGGAGCCGGCGTGGTTCACGACCGCCCCGGTCGGCGCGATGCGCAAGCTGTATGCGAAAGTCGGCTGGAAGCCCGAAGACGTCGATCTGTACGAGATCAACGAAGCGTTCGCGGTAGTCACGATGGCTGCGATGCACGAGCATGGGCTGCCTGCCGACAAGGTCAACATCCACGGCGGCGCCTGCGCGCTCGGCCATCCGATCGGAGCGTCGGGCGCGCGCATCGTGGTGACGCTGCTTGGCGCGCTGCGCAAGCTCGGGAAGAAGCGCGGGATGGCGAGCCTCTGCATCGGTGGCGGCGAGGCGACCGCGCTGGCGATCGAGCTCGCCTGACGACAAGGCGATGGCCGATAAGCTCGTCTTCGAGTCGCCGCGCGTCACCTTGCGCATCGGCGGACGGCCGGCGCCGTCGGCAGCGCGCCGCGGCGCGCGCGATCCCTTTCCGGTGATCGTCGGATGTCCGCGCTCGGGCACCTCGTTGCTGGCGGTGATGCTCGACGCCCATTCGCAACTGGCGATTCCGCCCGAGACCTCGTTCCTGCCCAATGTAATGGGATTGGCCGGCGATCCGGCGTCGCTGCGACAGCGTTTTTTCGACATCGTCACGGCCGACCGGATGACGATATCCAACTGGTCGGACTTTGGCCTCGACAAGGACCTGTTCTGGCGCAGGCTGCTTGCGATCCCCGCGTTCACCGTTGCCGCGGGCACCCGGGCCTTCTACGCGGTGTACGGCGAAAGCCAGCGCAAGGCGCGCACCGGCGACAAGACCCCAGGTTACGTCTTCACGATGCAGCACATCCAGGCATTGCTTCCCGAAGCGCATTTCATCCATGTGATACGCGATCCGCGCGATACCGCGATGTCGTGGCGAAAGACGTGGTTCGCGCCGAGCCAGGATTACGCGGCGCTGGGGACGTTCTGGCGGCAGAACGTCGAGGTTGGCCGGCGCGCCGCTCCCTCGCTGCGCCACTACCAGGAGATCCGCTTCGAAGATCTGGTGCTCCGGCCGGAAGCGGAGATCAAGCGGCTCTGTTCGTACCTGTCGCTGGCCTACGAGCAGGCGATGCTCGATTCCGGCGCGCGCGGGCAGGCTCGGCTGGCAAGGCTGCAGGGCCGTGCGCACGTCGACGGCAGGATGATCGCGCGCGACGAGCGCACGCGCATCCACGTCAATCTCGCCCAGCCGCCGATGGCCGAGCGTGTCGAGGCCTGGCGGCGCGAAATGAGCGACGCCGAGCGGCGCCAGGTCGAAAGCGGCGCCGCACCGCTGATGCGCGAATTGGGCTACGAGGCCGGCGCTTGAGGCCGCTCGCGTGGGGCCGGATTGACGGCGCACCCGTCGGTCTCGCTCGCCGGGGCGGAACGGAAAGCGGCTGATGCCGACGCCGCAGAACCTCGCGCTGTTCGCGCTGGCGAGTATCCTGCTGGCGCTGACGCCGGGACCGAACCTGCTTTACCTGGTGTCGCGAACCCTCTGCCAGGGGCGCCGCGCCGGCATCGTCTCGCTCGCCGGCACCTCGCTCGGCTTCGTCTTCCACGTCTTTGCTGCGGCGCTCGGCCTGTCGGCAATCTTCCTGACGGTGCCGGTCCTCTACGACGCGGTGCGCTACGCCGGTGCCGGCTATCTGCTGTGGATGGCCTGGGAAGCGGTGCGGCCCGGAGGGCGGGGCGTGCTCGCGGCGCGCACGCTGCCGCGTGATTCGCCGCGGCGGCTCTTCCGCATGGGCCTCGTCACCAGCCTGTTGAATCCGAAAGTTGCGATGTTCTATCTGGCGCTGTTTCCACAGTTCATCGATGCCAGTCGCGGCAGCGTCCTGGCCCAGGGCTTGGTACTCGGGCTGCTGCAAATAGTGATCAGCTCCGGGAGCGACCTCGTCTTCGTCCTCGCCGCCGGCGCGATCACCGGCTGGCTCGCCAGACGCCCGCTCTGGTCGGCGGTGCAGCGCTGGGTGCTCGGTGTCGTGCTCGCCGGCATCGCGGTGCGGCTCGCCTTCGATTCACGGCGATAGGCGGTTTTTCGATGCTGCTCAGCGATTCCCAGCAGATGGTGCGCGAGACGATGCGCAACTTCGCGCAGCAGCGGCTGGCGCCGTTTGCCGCGGCATGGGATCGCGAACACGCGTTTCCGCGCGACGCGTTGCGTGAGCTGGCGGCGCTCGGCGCCTGCGGCATCGTCGTACCCGAGTCGTACGGCGGCGCCGGCCTCGACTATGTATCGCTTGCCGTGGCGCTTGAGGAAATCGCGGCCGGCGACGGCGCGACCTCGACCGTCATCAGCGTTCAGAACTCGGTCGTCTGCGGTCCGATATTGGCGTTCGGCACCGCCGCGCAGAAAGACCGTTATCTCAAGCCGCTGGCGAGCGGCGCCAAGATCGGCTGCTTCTGCCTGACCGAGCCGCACACCGGTTCGGACGCGGCAGCCATCGCGACGCGGGCGGAATTCGTTCGCGGCCGGGACGACGATGGCGGCGGGCACTATGTGCTCAACGGCACCAAGCAGTTCATCACCTCGGGCAAGAATGCCGACGTCGCGATCGTGTTCGCGCGGACCGACCGGGCCGCCGGCAAGAAGGGCATATCGGCGTTCATCGTCGACACTGCCTCGCCCGGATATGAAGCCACGCGCATCGAGGACAAGCTTGGACAGCGGGCCTCCGATACCGCGCAAATCGTCCTCTCGGACTGCCGGGTTCCCGCGGCCAACCTGCTCGGACGCGAAGGTGAAGGCTACCGGATCGCACTGGCCAATCTGGAGGCCGGCCGCATCGGCATCGCCGCGCAGTCCGTCGGCATGGCGCGCGCCGCTTTCGAGGCGGCGCTGTCGTACGCCCGTGAACGGGAAAGCTTCGGCAAGCCGATCATCGAGCATCAGGCGATCAGTTTTCGGCTCGCCGACATGGCCACGCAGATCGAAGCCGCCAGGCAACTTACCTGGCATGCGGCGAGCCTGCGGGATGCGGAACTGCCGTGCCTGAAGGAAGCCTCGATGGCGAAGCTCTTTGCCTCGGAAATGGCCGAGCGCGTATGCTCGGACGCGATCCAGATCCACGGCGGTTACGGCTATGTGACCGACTTCCCGGTCGAGCGCATCTATCGCGACGTGCGCGTCTGCCAGATCTACGAGGGCACCAGCGACATCCAGCGTCTGGTGATCGGGCGCGCGCTCGCCGGCTGATCGAAAGCAATCCATGACTGCCGCCATCGATTTCTATTTCGACTTTTCGTCGCCGTACGGATTTATCGGATCGGAGAAGATCGAAGCTCTCGCCGCCCGCCACAGGCGCAGCATCGCCTGGCACCCGGTTTTGCTCGGCGTCGTCTTCAAGCAGACCGGGTCGGTGCCGTTGACGCAGGTGCCGCTGAAGGGCGATTACTCGAAGCGCGATTTCGCGCGCAGCGCCCGGTTTCACGGCGTCGCGGCCTTCCGCATGCCGACGGTGTTTCCGATTTCGACGCAGGCGCCGGCGCGCATCGTCATCTGGCTGCAGCGAACCAATCCCGAGCTGGCGGCCGGCGCGCTGCATTCGCTTTATCGCGCCTTTTTTGTCGACGACGTCGACATCTCGAACCCCGATCGCGCCGCCGCGATCGCCGGGCACGGCGGCGTCGACGCCGCGGCCGCGCGCGCGGCGATCGACGATCCGGCGATCAAGGACGCGCT
>JBDTNP010000175.1:0-7749 GCA_039933695.1 Betaproteobacteria bacterium
ACGTGCCGCCTCCTGTCGTGCCGCCTCTTGTCGTGCCGCCTCTTGTACGTCTGCCACCTGCCGTGCGGCCTGCTGGCGTTCGGCCTCCAGCCGCGCGTTCTCGGCCCGCGTCGCTGCCTGACGTGCTGCGTCCTGCCGCGCCGCCTCCAGCTGCGCAGCCTGCCGATGCTCCTCCTGCTTGGCGGCGTCGAGCTTCAGCAGTTCGACGACTTGCTTCTCCGCCTCTTGGTCGATATTCGCCCACGCTGCATCGCCGGCATCGCGAAGCAACGGCATCGCGAACTCCGGAACCGCGGCGTCTGGCGCTGCCGTGATGACGGGCGGTGACGTCGTTGGAGTAGCGGGCGCGACCTCTGTGGCCTCTTTGGTCCGCGGCAATGCAACCACGGCCGGCGCGGAGGTCGAAGGAGGCGCCGTGTCACGGGGCCGATCGGCGCGCAAAGGCGCTTGCGCGGGGGCGGCAGCCTTCGTCGCGTCTGTCCTTGCATTGACCTCCGCCCCCGGTTTAGCCTCGGCCACTGTAGCTGGTGCAGTCGGTCGTGGGGACGGCGCGCGGGACACGGATAGCACAGGGGCCGGTGCGCTGGCGACGGGCTGCTCGATCGATGCCTGCTGCGGCGGCTCCGCGGCCGGCGTGGCGGCCGGTTCCGTGGCCGGCGCTGCGGCCGGCTCGGCGGGTATGACCTGCGCGGGAAGGACTTCAACGTGCAGATCGGGCACCTCGATCCGCCGCTCCTGCCAGGGAAACCCGAAGCCCGGAAGCCAACCCTGGCCACCGAAGATCAGGCTCAACAGCCACGTATGGATCAGCAGCGAGAGCAGCAATGCATACGTCAATCGCCTGCGCTCAGGGATTGCGTTGGCCGCCGGCGCGTCGCTGAAGCCAGTGGAGCTCAAGCGCGCTCCGCCGCTACAAATTCCGTCTCAGACAATCTGATTGCGCAGCTTGGCTTCGCCCCGCCACAGACGCTGGAGGTTTTCTTCGAGGATATCCAGCACATTGTCCTCATAGCTCCGTGTCTCGCCCGCGCTGTGCGGCGTGATGAAGATATTGGGCAGGTCCCACAGAGGCGACTCAGCAGGCAATGGCTCTTGCGCCGTAACATCGATGGCGGCGCCGGCAATGCCACCGGCTCGCATCGTCGCGATCAGCGCCGCCTCGTTGACTATCTTGCCGCGTGCGGTGTTGATCAGGAAGGCGGATTTCTTCATCCGGCCCAAGGCGTCTGCATCGATCAGGTTTTCAGTCTCCTTCGTCAGCGGGCAAGTCAGCGCGACGATGTCGGCTTGCGGCAACAGCGACTTCAGATCGGCAATGGCGTGGACGCTGTCGGCCGCACCCTTGCCGGCGGCCGGATCGCGCCGCACGCCGATCACGTGCATGTCGAAGGCCTTCGCCAAACGCGCCAGCCGGCCGCCAATACTGCCCAGACCTATGATGACGAGCGTCTTGCCACCAAGCTCGTCTTCGCGGCGTGTCAAATCGCCGATCATTCCGCGCCAGTGGTGCTTGGTCTGGTTGTCGCGAGCTTCGGGAAGGCGTCGCGCAAGCGCCAGAATCAGCGCCATCGCGTGCTCGGAAACCGCCTTCATGTTGACGCCGCTGGCGCTCGCCAGTCGGATTCCTCTCGCCGACAGCACGTCGCGTCCGAACTGGTCGGTTCCGGCACCGATCGACTGGATGAAGCGCAGCCTGGTCGCCTTCTCGACCAGGTCGTTCCGCCATAGACCCGAGATCACCAGCACGTCGGCCTCGCCCACCCGGGCGTCGAGCTCGTCGCGGTTCCACACCTGCAAGGAGCGGATGCCCGTCTCTCGCTCCGCAAAACGTGTTTGCAAGTTGTATGCGACGTGCGCGAAGCAAACCGTCAGTTCATCTTTCGGCGGGATCATCGGATATTTTCCTTTGTTCGGTCGCGCCTCTAACGGCGATAGCGCCGCAAGAACTGCTCGAGCCGCGGGCTGGTAACGTGGCTGAGCATGCGTGCGGTCGGTCCTTGTTCGACGACAACGCCGGCGTCCATGAACGTAACGTCGGTGGCAACCTCGCGCGCGAACTCCATCTCGTGCGTCACCACGACCATCGTCATACCCTCTTGCGTGAGCTTGCGAATGACCGCCAGTACCTCGCCAACGAGTTCGGGGTCCAGTGCCGACGTGGCCTCGTCGAACAGCACTACTTCCGGCGCCATCGCCAGCGCGCGGGCGATGGCGACACGCTGCGCCTGGCCGCCAGACAGGTGCTTGGGATAGACGTCGCGCTTCTCGGCCAATCCCACCTTCTCCAGCAGTCCTTCGGCGATCTCCAAAACTTCGGCTGCCGGCAGGCGCTTGACCGTCCGTGGACCCTCCATCACGTTCTCCAGCGCGGTCATGTGGGGAAACAGATGGAATTGCTGGAAGACCATGCCAACACGAGCGCGATACCGCGCCTGTTCTCGCGCCGACATCGACTTGGCGCCTTCGCCAAACCGCATTGTGGTATCGCCGACGCGCAGCGTGCCCCGCGTCGGCTCTTCCAACAGGTTGATGCAGCGGAGCAGCGTGGATTTGCCGCACCCGCTGGGGCCGATGATGAAATGCGCCTCGCCTCGGCCGACTCTCAGTGACGCACCTTTCACGGCCTCGAGCTTGCCATAGCATTTGTGCAGGTTTTCGATCTCCACCATCGGCCCGCCCCCGGCCGTGGCGCCACCGTCAGATGTCATCGCGCCGCTCCAGCATTTTCGCCAACTTCTGCATCGGATAGAGAATGATGAGGTAGATGATGCCCAGTGTGGTGTATATCTCCAGCGGCCGGAACGTATCGGACACGAACACCTGGGCGGTGTACATGAGGTCCGGCACCGCGATGATCGAGAGCAGCGAGGTGTTCTTCAACTGCAGAACGGACTGATTGACGAAGGGCGGCATCCGCCGCCGCGTCGCCTGCGGCAGCACGACGCGGGACATGACCTGCCAGGACATCATCCCGATCGCCCGGGCGGCGTGCCATTGCCCACGGTCGATGGACATGATGCCCGCACGAAAAATCTCGGCCGAGAATGCCGCCATGTAGAAAGTCAGCCCCATCCCGGCGGCAAGCCAGGCGGGAATCGTGAGATTGACGGCAACCGGCAGTGCGTAATAGAACCAGATGATCTGAATCAGCAGCGGCGTGCAGCGGAAGACTTGCACGAAGGCGCTTACGGGAGCGCGGAAAATCCAGTATCTGCTCAACAGCATCATGCCGCAAATCACACCGAGGAGGAGCCCGAGCGCGGTCGTCGCGACGGCATACCCAAGGGTGACCGACAGCGCTTTGAACCACAGCTCAGGATGCAGAAAGGCAGCTCGAAAATCCCACTCATAGCCCGACATGTCGGCCTCGCTTCACAAGTTGATCGGCACCGATGCTCCGCCCGGGGGCGGAGCTTCTCGAATCACCTTCGAGAATCATCGGTGGCCCGAGGGACCTGAGATGCTCCTCAACAAACCCGAGTTGGGGTATTGTGTCAGGATAAGACCATCTCACGATCACGATTTGCCTCGTTGACCGGGCGCAGGCTTCGTTCCACATACACCATGGCCAACATTGCCTCATCGCGACGAAAAGACGCAGCGAGGCACGCTTCCGCTACGAACGATGCGCGCGGCGACAATCGCCTCGAGGCGGCGCTAGGCGAGGTGGTACGCGAGTTCCGCAAACGCTCCGGGCTCGGTATTTCGGAGCTGGGCAAGCGCGCAAAGCTCTCGGCGGGCATGGTCTCGAAGATCGAGAACGGCGCGATTTCACCGTCACTCGCCAGCATCCGTGCGTTGGCCCGAGCCCTTCAGGTCCCGGTCACTTCGCTGTTTCGCGAATTCGACGACGTGACTGATGCTACGTTCGTGCGTGCAGGGGAAGGCAGCCTCGTGCACCGCTCAGGCTTCGGTATCGGACATGAGTATCGCGTGCTTGGACAGACGACCGCCAAGGGCATTGCCGTCGAGCCTTATCTCATGTCGTATTCGGAGACGTCCCAGGTATTGCCATTTCTTCACCGGTCCGGCACCCAATTCGTCTATGTCTTGGAAGGCCAGCTGGTGTATCGCCACGGCAAGAAAACCTTTGCGATGTCTGAAGGGGACTCGTTGTTGTTTCAAGCCGACGTTCCGCACGGGCCGGAGAAGCTGTTACGCACGCCGGTGCGCTATCTGTCTGTCCTGTCCTTCCTCGGCGGCTTCGGGGGCTGACTGGCGTCGCTGGCAAGAGAACGCATGGCCCGCGATGACTGCAGGCCGAGCGATCGGACGACTTGCTGAGGTTGTTCCAGAAGCTAGAACGTCACTTCCGGCGGGATCGATTCCGGCTTGATACCGATGCTTTCCATCGATGATGTCAGCCAGTAATTGATGTTTCCGTTACCGCGGTTGTACTCGACCCACCGTTGCAGGAACTTCTGGAACCGGCCGTCATCCAGGCGAACGCCAGCATAGGATGGCAGCGCGTAGTTCGGCGTCATCAGGTGGAGTGGTCCGAGTTTCGAGTTCTTCGCGCGCGCCCCCATGGTGCCCATGACACCGTCGATATATCGATCGGCCCTCCCCGACATGATGGCCAGCGCACAATCATCCGACTTCGGCAACGCCACCTGGGTCGATTTTGGGGCAAACCGCTTGATCTGCTGCTCCGAGCTATTGCCGACGGCGTAGCAGACCCGGATTGACGGGTCATTGAGATCGGCCCAGTGATCGCCCTTCGGCACGAATCCCGGCCGGTCGAGCGCGCCGAAACCCAAGGTATACAACGGTCCGGCGAAGTCGATCGCGAGCGCGCGTTCCGGCGTTGCGTTGAAGCCGAAGAACACCTGGCACTTTCCGCTCTGGAGGTCGAGCACGACGGTCTTGAAGCTGGTCTCGACGAACTCGAGATCTACATGCAGGCTCTTCGCGACATCCTTTGCCATCTCAACCGCGAAGCCGCTCCAGGTTCCGCCCGCGTCCTTCGCTGAATAAGGCTGGTAGGAAGGAACGACGCAGGCTGTAAGCTTTTTCTGCGCCATGATCTCGTTCCAGGCCGGTGTCGCGTCGGCCGCGAGCGCTGATGCGCTGATGCCCAAAACCAATGCCAACGTCAGAATGGATCGCGTGAACACGGTTTGCCTCCTTGCGATGTGATGCGCAAGCGCGCTCGGATGCGACTGCCGAGATGCTGATTAAGAAATTCTGTGCCGCGGCGGGCGCCTGGGAAACATTTTCCTCGCTTGACAAAAGCTTCTCATGCGGTCGATATTCCTGTCAAGAACACTTTATCCGTCCAAGAAAATACCCCGCGCTGAATCGTGTCCGCAATCGCGCCCAGGTTGAACATGTCGACCAGATTCGAGTTTAGTTTTGAAGGCAAGCCGATAACGGCCCAGGAAGGGCAAAGCGTGGCTGCTGCTTTGCTCGACGCGGGTGAGCGTTGCCTGCGGATCGATGAGGCCGGCAACGCCAAAGGAGCGGTCTGCGCTATCGGCGTTTGCTGGGAATGCCGGTGCAGCATCGACGGGGTGCCCGACTCCCGCGCGTGCGTTACCGAAGCGCGGCCAGGCATGATCGTCTGTCGTCAACACGGTCTCTCCCCATGCGCCGATCCGTAGTCGTCGTCGGTGCGGGACCCGCGGGCATGGCCGCTGCCATCGAAGCGACCGCGCGGGGCTGCGAAGTTACCGTCCTGGATGAATCGGCAAGACCGGGCGGCCAAATCTATCGCCAGGCCGATCCGCGGCTGCCGGGAACCGAATTCGCTGAGCCAACCGAACTCGCGCGCAAGAAACGGCTGCTGCGAGGCTTCGAGGAGATCCTTCACGCGATTGACTATCGCGCCAACGCGATCGCGTACGCTGCCTTCGGCAACGGCGAGATCCACGTGCAGGTTGGAGACTGGACCGAAGTCTTGAAGCCCGATGCCGTCGTCCTCGCAACCGGCATGCGCGAGCGCGCCATTCCGTTTCCGGGTTGGACCCTCCCCGGCGTGATGTTTGCCGGCGGGGCCCAGGCGATCCTCAAGGCGCAGCGCGCTTCTCCAGGGCGCCTAGCGGTAGTGGCAGGATGCGGACCGCTACCGATCGTCGTGGCCTCACAATTGACACGCGCGGGAACCAAGGTCGCAGCGCTCGCGAGCCTGCGTTCACCCCTGGCGATTCTGCGATCCCCGAGCGGCGTGTGGCATGGCCGCGACATCATGCGCGAGGGCGTGCGTTATGGACGCTCGCTACTCCACGCCGGCGTTGCGCGCCTGACCGGACACGTTCCCATTCGCGCACTCGGCAAGGAGCGCCTCGAAGCGGTGCAGTTGGCGCGCGTCGACGAGCAGGGGCACGTGGTGCCTCGGACCATGCGCGAAATCGCCTGCGATCTCTTGGCCGTCAACTATGGCTTCATTGCGAATAGTGAATTGGCCGCGATGGCGGGCGCCCGCATTCGGCACGATCCGGATGGTGGATTTTGGCTGCCCGAGACAGATGAGGAAGGTCGCACGTCACTGCCTTGGCTCTTCGCAGCGGGCGACACTGCCGGCCTTCGCGGAGCGCTGGTTGCCGAGAGCGAAGGAACGATTGTCGGTGCAGCCGCGGCGAGTGCTGCGCGAACAGTGGCGACCTCGGATGCACTGACTGAGGCGATCGCAGTACGCAGACGATACAGTCGCTTTGCGCGCGCAGTGCGCGAGACGTTGGCGGTGCCTGTGGCGCTGTGGCGCACCGCGACCGACGATACCGTCATTTGCCGCTGCGAAAACGTGCTGCTCTCGGAGCTTCGCTCAGCGCTCGAGAGTGGCCACCATTCGCTCAACGCAATCAAGCGCAATGTGCGGCCCGGCATGGGGTGGTGCGGCGGGCGCATGTGTTTGCATTCGGTCGCGGTTCTCGCTGAATTGCACGCCGGCGTGGCGCCAGGAAAAATGATGACCCCGCGCCCCATGGCGCGCCCCGTCCCGTTCGTCGCATTGGCACAGCAGAAACGCGCCCCTGAACGATGACCGCCGTTACCACCGACGTTCTTGTCATAGGCGCGGGCTTCTATGGCCTTTCCAGCGCGTGGTGGATGAAACGACTCCGATCCGGCGCGAGCATCATGGTCGTCGATGAGGGAGAATTCGCCAGCGGTGCGTCGGGCCGCAACGGAGCGGGATTCCGGATGCAATGGGGTCTCGACCTCAACATCCTGTTGTCCAAGGAGAGTACGGCGTTCTTCGAGAATGCCGCGGAGCTGCTCGACTATCCACGCGGCATCGAGCTCAAGCAGGATGGCTACCTGGTATTGGCGCACAGCCAGAATGCGCTGGACCGGCTCAACGCGAGCATCGCGATCCAGCATCGATATCAGGTGCCGAGTGAATTGCTCGATGCCGATGCGTGTATCAAGATGGTGCCGAGCCTGGGGCGGAACCGCCTGGTGGGGGGCACGTACTGCGCCAAGGACGGCAGTGCGTCGCCTTTCCGCCTGCTGGACGCGCTGCTGACCGCCTCTCGCCGCGAAGGGGTAGATGTTCGCTACGGCACTCGGGTCGAGCGAATCGAGAAGCGCAACGGCGTGTTCATCGCATCGACGAAGGATGGAACGATCGAAGCCGACCGGGTGCTGCTTTGTACCGACTGGGCCGCGCCCCAATTGCTGGAGCCACTGGGGGTCGAGCTGCCGGTGACGAGCTTGCCGAAGGAGGTTATCGTTACCGTCCCTTGCTCGCCGCGGGTAAAGCCCATCCTGATCGCGCTCGAGCACAAGATGTCCGTCAACCAGCTCGCG
>JBDTNP010000176.1:0-6704 GCA_039933695.1 Betaproteobacteria bacterium
AAGTTCTGCTGGCCGATCACCTGCTTGTAAATGTCGACTGCCAGCACGTCGAAATTGCCGCCGATCACCTTCGGAATACCGAAATCGCTGACGGTGTAAGAGAACACGACCATTGTTGCGCTGACCAACCCGAATTTCGCGCCAGGCAGCGTAATTGTGAAAAACTTGCGCCCGGTCGGGGTGCGCAACGATTCCGCCGCCTCGTAGAGGCGGCTGTCGGTCAGAAGCAGCGAGGTCAGGACAATCATCAGCGCATGCGGAAAGGTCGCGTAAACGGCGGAGACGATTATGCCCAAGGGTCCGTAAATAGAGGCGCCGTGCAGCAGCCACTTCAGCGCGCCCTGGTTGCCGAACCACTGGATGAACGAAATCGCCGCCAGCAGCGAAGGTGCCAGGATCGGAGTCAGCGCGATGACGCGAAAGACGATCTTCCCCCGCATGCACGAGCGCGTGAGAGCATACGCGTAGGCAAACGCGAGGGGGATGGTGATGCCGGTCACCACGATCGCGACCCAGAACGTGTTCCAGATCGAACCTTTCAATGCCGACGTGGCAAAATATTCCCGGAATTGCAGCAACCCCACAAACGCGCCGGACCGGTCCTGTACGCTCTTGATCAGGATCGCCGCCATGGGTCCGAGCAGGAACAGCGCGAGCAGCATGCAGCAGGCAAGCAACAAAGCTTGCGCCAGCCGGTCCTGCCAGTGCACGCGCGGCCGGGTCATGGCCCTTGCGACAGGCCCCGGAAGCGCGACTGCGGACGTGCTCACAGCCGGCTAACCGAGAACCCGCAATGCATCGGGGGGCAGGCTTACCTTTACCGCCTGACCTGCGGCCATCCGTCCGGAGTCGACATCGTGGCGTGGCACATTGGCGACCAGCGCCGGAGCGCCGCTGGCGTCGAGCGTAAGTCCCACCATGCAGTAGGCGCCCAGAAATTCGACCTTGGCGATCCGCCCGCCGAGTGTGTTGCCGTTGATGCCCGCTGCGGCATTCAGCGCAATCTCCTCCGGGCGCAGGTAGAGATTCACCAGTGTGCCGGCTGCGATGTCAGGACGCGCGACCGCCAGTGAGACCTCGCCGACGCGAAATCGTCCCCCCCCTTCGGCGATCGCCGAGAGGACATTGATCTTGCCGACAAAGTCCGCCACGAACGGCGTGGCCGGCGCCTCGTAGATTTCGCGTGGTGTGCCGACCTGCTCAATCCGGCCGGCGCGCATGACTACAATGCGATCGGCCATCGAAAGCGCTTCCTCCTGATCGTGCGTGACCATCACCGTCGTGACACCGAGTCGTTGCTGCAACGCGCGTATTTCGCCGCGCAGTCGCACGCGCTCGAGTGCGTCGAGCGCCGACAGCGGCTCATCCAGCAGCAGCAATCCCGGCGCCGTTGCGAGCGCGCGGGCAAGCGCGATTCGCTGCTGTTGACCGCCGGATAACTGTCCGGGGTATTTTTGACCGGCGTCCGGCAATCCGATGAGATTCAACAGTTCCGCGACACGCTTCGCAATCGCGCCGCGCGCCTGCCGGCGATTGACGAGTCCGTATGCGACGTTGGCGCGAACCGTGAGGTTGGGGAACAGCGCGTAGGACTGAAAGACGATGCCGTAGTCGCGCTGCATTGCGGGCAGCCGCGAAATGTCGCGGCCGTCCTGTTGAATCGTTCCCGTATCCTGCGTTTCGAGTCCGGCGATGATCCGTAGCAGCGTAGTCTTGCCACAGCCAGACGGCCCGAGAAATACCATCAGTTCGCCGCGGCGGACCTCCAGCCCGATATCCTTCAACGCCTCGAACTTGCCGAAGCTCTTGTGTATGCCCGCAAGCCGCAGGTAGGAGTCATCCGTCACGCCGTCGGATCCTGATGCAATGCGCCCCGCCGGATGCGGGGCGCGGTGGAACATGCAGAAGTTACTTCTTCGGTTCGGACTTGACGTCGTAGCGCTTGACCCACTCCGCAAGAATCTTGTCCCGGTTGTTGGCGGCCCACACAAAGTCGTTCTTCACCAGCCGCGTCTCGTAGTCGGCGGGAATGTTGGGCAACGGCTGCGCGACACCCGGTATCGCGACAATCGCATAGTTTTTGGCGTAGAGCTCCATCGCCGGCCTCGTCGACGCCCAGTCGGCAAGCTTCTTTGCCGCCGCGAGCTTCTTGGTGGTCTTCATGATCCCGAATGCCTCGAGATCCCAGCCCAGTCCCTCTTTCGGGAAGATCAGGTCAATCGGTCCGCCCTTGGCCTTGATCGTATTAGCGCGGTACTCGAACGAAATGCCGATCGGAAACTCGCCGTTGCCCGCGAGCACGCACGGCTTGCTCCCGGAGTGCACGTACTGTGCGATATTCTCGTGGAGCCCGTCCATGAACTTCCAGCCGCCCTGCTCGCCGAAGATTTGCAGCCAAGAAGTCACGTCGAGATAGCCGGTCCCCGACGACGCCGGGTTGGGCATTACGATCTTGCCCTTGTACACCGGCTTGGTCAGGTCCTGCCAGGTTTCGGGCCTGGGAAGGTTCATCTTTGCCGCCTCGACGGTGTTGAAGCAGACGGTGGCGCCCCAGACGTCCATACCCCACCAGTAGGGCGGATTCTTGCTGTCCCGATACGTGGACTTGATGGTGGCGAGCCCCGCCGGCGCGTACGGCTGCAGCATGCCATCGGTCTCGAATCGAACGAGACTGGTCGCCGCCAGACCCCAGATGACATCGGCCTGCGGATTGGCCTTTTCAGCCAGCAGCCGGGCAGTGATCACGCCGGTCGAATCCTGGACCCATTGGATTTCGACGTCGGGTACGACCTTGTAGAAGCCATCTGCGTAGGCCTTCATCTGATCGGCTTCGAGCGCCGTGTACACGAGCAGCTGAGTTTTCTGGGCGGACGCCAGCCCGCTCGCGAGCACCGCGAATGCCGCGGTGGCGAGGACGGACGACAGCCAACGATTGCCTCGGTGAGATTTCATCGATGTCTCCTTGTGCGAGCGGTGGGCAAAAAATGTCAGTCGACGCTATTCCGGCGACGATCTAAAGCAAGCAATGGCACGGCGTGCGTCGATCCTACGCGTCCGCGCCATCGCGGGCAACGATTGGCACGGGCGACCTTGGCCGCTCGCCTGCCGCGACTTGGCCAACCGGGCGGGTCAGCCGGGATTGCCGGGCCGATTGCAGATTGTTGACAATCTACACTCCCCACCCGGCGACCGCAAGCCGGCGTCAGGCGACGCGACTGAGATGCCGCGCGGCGGCATCGCGAGATCCCGAACGCATCTGCTTCAGATACCAGCGAATGAATGCGTCGACGTTGTATTCCTTGCGCTGCGACAGCGGTCCCGGCTGGTAGCCGACGGAATCGACCCCCTTCTGCTGCCACTTGCAGATCTCCCAGTCCTGCTCGTTGGTGAGTTGCCAGAAAGGCAGCAGCTGTTCGAGCTGGTAGTCTTCACCTTCGCGCGCATCGTCATTCACGAGCCAGTAGCCGCGAATCCTGGTGATCCCGGGCCCGGCCGGCAGCAGTCGCGCGGCCACCGCGTGGTCGCAACTCGCATGAATCCAGAAATTCGGCATGCTGCGCATCCGCAGCACACCGACGTCGGCATCGCGGTAATCGCCCATCAGCGGCGCAACCCGCCGGCCGTCCATCGATTCGGTATCGAAGCCTTCGACTAGCACGGTACGATCGGCGGCGAACCACAAGTCGTGATCCGGGTCCGGGAATGGTGCCAGGCCGCCGTGCGCGTGCGTGATCGAAATCCCTTGCGAGGCCCATTTTGACTGTGTCCGTTCGACTGCCGCCGCCATCTTCTGCCGGATCGCGTCGCTCGCATACTCCTCCTCGTACACATCGAAGTTTGCCTTGACGTATTGCGGATGACGGGCGACGCAGTGGAAGCACTCGCGGTTATTCTCCCAAACTAGCTTCCAGTTGGATTCCACATCGTAGTCGGTGGTCATGGCGATCTTGGCGCGGTCGAACCCCTGCGGCCGCGCCGCAGGCTCGAACTCGGCCCGCAGCGGCGCAAAGTCGGGTGGGGCCTCGGAAAGCGACACATAGATGAGCCCGGCGCAGACCTCGGCGTGCAGGGGACGCAGTCCCAGCGCCGACTTGTCGATGCCGTCGTGCATTCCCTGGCAGGCGATAAGATCGCCCTGCCGCGAATACGTCCAGCTATGGTACGGACAGACTATTGCGCGGACGTGACCGGCGTCGGTCCGGCAAAGCTGCGTGCCGCGGTGGCGGCAGACGTTGTGGAACGCCCGGACCTCGCCGTCGTCGCCGCGAATCACCAGCACCGGAGAGGAGTCGACGGTGAAGGTCAGGAAGTCGCCGGGCTTCGGCATCTCGAACGCAAAACCGGCAAACAGCCAGCCGTCGTACCAGATCTTCTGCATCTCGAGCGCGTACAGGGCATCGGTATGATAGAACGCGCGCGGCAGGCCGTGGCCTTCACGGCGCGAACCCAGCAGCGTATCGAGTTCGGGGGCCAGAGTGGACATAAGGGCTCCTGACGGTAGGAAAGGGTGCGGGCAACGGTCGGCGGCGCGGGCGGACGCCCTCAGCCAAGAATCGCCTTGCGTTCCGGATCGTACGGTGCTCTCGTGTGTCGCAGCGCAGGGTAGCGTACGCCCATCACTTCGACCTGGTATTCAGCATCCGCAGGCTCGTCGGCGGCAAGGTAGGCACAGAGGATATTGCGGCCCACCGTATAGCCGTAGCCGGCGCTGGTGGCGCGGCCGAGCGTTCGGTCCCCAGAGACCACGATTTCTCCGCCAAACATGCTGATCTCACCCGGTGCGGTGAACCAGGCGAGCTTTTGCTTCGGCCCGTTCGCCTTCACGTCGGCCAGCGCCTCCCGCGCAATGAAATTTCCTTTGTTGCCGGCGACGCAAAAACCCAGCCCCGCCTCGTAGGGATTGTAATCCGGCGTGATGTCGGCGCCCCAGACGAGATAGTGCTTCTCGAGGCGCAGGCTGTTGATCGCTCGGTACCCGGCGTTGGCGATGCCGAATCTCTCGCCGGCCGCCCACAGGCGCTCGTACAGGTACGCCGCGTACTCCGCGGGAACATGGAGTTCGTAACCCTGCTCGCCCACGTAGGTAACGCGCAATGCGAGCACCGGCGCATAGGCGACATCGATCTCCCGCGCACTCATGTACGGAAACCGCTCGTTGTCGAGGGGCGCCGTGCAGAGTTGCGCCAATACGTCGCGTGAACGCGGTCCGCACAGATTGAGGACCGCCCTGGCGGACGTGTGCTCGACGATTTCGACGCTTCCGTCGGCAGGGAGATGCCGCTCTATCGTCGACCGGTCGCGCACGCCCAAGGCGCTTCCGGTGACGAAATAAAACCGGTCCTCGGCAAGCCGTGTGATGGTAACGTCGGCCTCGATGCCACCCCGCGCATTGCATAGCTGCGTATAGACGATCGTTCCGATCCCGCGGTCGATCTCGTTGACCGCCAGCTTCTGCAGCAATGCCAAGGCACCCGGGCCGCGGACCTCGTACTTCGAAAACGAGCTCATGTCGATCAAGGCAACGCGCTCGCGCGCCGCGCGATGTTCGAGGCCGACCGCGTCGAATGCCGCCCCGCGCTCGAACGAGGGTTGGTCGACCGCCGGCGTGCCCTCAGGTGCGAACCAGTTCGGACGCTCCCAGCCGAATTTGTTGCCGTACACAGCGCCAGCGCGGCCCAGGGTCGCATGCAAGGGGCTCCGACGGGCGTCGCGCCCCGCTTTGGGCTCGTGAGTCGGCCACGCGATGGCGTAGTAGCGGCCGTAGCTCTCGACTGCGCGCTCGTACATGAATTGCCGGACGGAATGCGGCACACCGAAGCGGCGCACGTCAAACGGCCACAAATCCATGCCCGGGTCGCCGTCGACAATCCAGTTCGCGGTCACCCAACCGGCGCCGCCGGACGCGGCGATCCCGGACGTGAAACCGCAGCACAGATACAAGTTATCGAGCTCCGGACTCAATCCGATGATCGGCTCACCGTCCGGCGTGATGGGGATCGGGCCGTTGATCAGCTGCCGGATGCCGACCTCGTTCAGCATCGGAATTCGCGCCGCCGCCGCTTCGGCAATCGGCGCAAAGCGATCGAAATCGGACGGCAGCAATTCAGGCCCGAAATCGCTGGCGATGCCATTCTCGCCCCACGGTCGGGTGTTCGACTCCCAGCCTCCGACCGCAAGCGCGCCGGGCTCCGGTTTGACATAGAAATTGCCGTCGGGATCGCGCAGAGTGGGTAGACCGGGGGGAATCCGTTCGCTTTTTTCGGTGACGATGTATTGATGCTCGACTGCGCAAGCCGGAACGCGCGTGCCGGCCATTGCCGCAATCTCGCGCCCCCACATGCCCCCGGCGTTGATTACGATTTCCGTTTCGATTTCGCCGTGATCGGTGACGACTGTCGTGATCCGCCGACCCCTTTTCCTCAGCGAAGTGGCCGTTACGCCCTGAATCAGCTGTGCGCCGCCGGCGCGTGCACCGGCGGCATAAGCGTTGGTCAAGCTGGTCGGATCGACGTAGCCATCACCCTCGATCCACGCCGCGCCGACCACACCCTCGGGTTCGAGCAGCGGAAAAAGCTCGCGGGCCTGCCGCGGCGAGACGAGGTCGACGTGAAAGCCAAAGCCCTTGGCCATTGTCGCCGAGCGTTTCAACTCCTGCCAGCGCGCGGCCGATGAAGCAAGGCGCAAGCTTCCCACACCGTGCCAGC
>JBDTNP010000177.1:0-1793 GCA_039933695.1 Betaproteobacteria bacterium
GCGCTTTCGCCTGCCCGAGTCGGTGATCGACGAGGAGGTCGGATACGTGATCGATCTCGGCATCGACTTTCGCGGCGGCTCGCGCATCGACAGCCTCAAGAGCTTGCTCGGCGAGGGCTACGATGCCGTGTTCATCGGCAGCGGAGCGCCGCGTGGTCGCGACCTCGATCTGCCCGGCCGCCGCGAGGCCGCGGCGAACATCCACATCGGCATCGACTGGTTGTCCAGCGTTTCGTTCGGTCACATCGATAAGATCGGTCAGCGCGTGGTCGTGCTGGGCGGCGGAAACACGGCGATGGATTGCTGCCGCAGCTCGCGTCGCCTGGGCGGCACCGACGTCAAGGTCATCGTGCGCTCGGGCTTCGACGAGATGAAGGCGTCTCCGTGGGAAAAGGAAGACGCGATGCACGAGGGCATTCCCATCATCAACTATCACGTGCCCAAGGCGTTCACCCACGAGAGCGGACGGCTGACCGGCGTCGTGTTCGAGAAGGTCGAAGCGAGGCGCGACGCCGACGGCCGCCGGCAGCTCGTTCCTACCGGCGAACCCGATGTTCACTTCGCGTGCGACGACGTGCTGGTCGCCGTCGGGCAGGAAAATTCATTTCCGTGGATCGAGCGTGACGCCGGCGTCGATTTCGACAAGTCCGGATTGCCGGTGCTCGACAAGCAGACGCTGCAATCGACGCTGCCCCGCGTCTTTTTCGGCGGCGACGCCGCGTTCGGACCGAAGAACATCATCTGGGCGGTCGCCCACGGCCACGATGCGGCGATCTCGATCGACCAGTTCTGCCGCGGCGAGGACGTCTCGATACGGCCGCCGCCGCTGGTCAACCTGATGTCGCAGAAGATGGGCATCCACGAGTGGAGCTATGACAACGCGATTTCGAACGATCAGCGCTTCAGGGTTCCGCTGAAGGACGTGTCGATCGCGCTGAAGAACATCAAGGTCGAAGTCGAGCTCGGCTTCGACGCGGCGCAGGCCTTCGCGGAAGCGCAGCGCTGCCTGAATTGCGATGTGCAGACGGTTTTCACGTCGAAGGCGTGCATCGAATGCGACGCCTGCGTCGACATCTGCCCGATGGACTGCATCACCTTCACCGACGACGGCGACGAGACCGACCTCCGGTCGCGGCTGAATGCGCCCTCGCGCAACCTGACCCAGGATATCTATGTGGCGAACGGGTTGAAAACAGGGCGCGTGATGGTCAAGGACGAGGACGTCTGCCTGCATTGCGGCCTATGCGCGGAACGCTGTCCGACCGGCGCCTGGGACATGCAGAAGTTCGCTTTCGATATCGCGCAGGCCGGCCATCGCTGCCACCAGCCGTATGCGAACGCGGTCGGCGCGCGCAAGGCCCCTGAGCCGAGGGCGGCGGAATGAAGGCTTCGACCGGCCCGATCCAGGCCGTCAACGACTTCGTCGTCAAGTTCGCCAACGTCAACGGCTCGGGCTCCGCATCGGCAAACCTGCTGTTCGCCAAGGCCATCCTGCGCATGGGCATTCCGGTCGCGCCGCGCAACATTTTTCCGTCGAACATCCAGGGACTGCCGACGTGGTTCGAAGTCCGCGTCAACGCGGCAGGCTGGCGCGGCAGGCGCGGCGGCGTCGACATGATGGTGGCGATGAATCCGCAGACCTGGGATCAGGACCTGAAGGAGATCGAACCGGGCGGCTACCTGTTCTACGATTCGACCAAGCCGTTGCCGGAAGCCAAATTCCGCGACGACATCACGGTCGTCGGCGTGCCGCTGACCGAGATCTGCAACCGCGAATACTCCGATGCCCGGCA
>JBDTNP010000178.1:0-6153 GCA_039933695.1 Betaproteobacteria bacterium
CGCGCTGGATCTGGCCGCGGGCGTCCGCTGCGACCAGCGCGGTGCTGCGCTGGATGAAGCGCGTTTCCTGAACGGTCAGCGCGCGCCAGAGAACGAGGGTGCACGCGAACACGGCAAGCCAGACGATCAGCGGCGCCGAGCGGCGCAATGCCTTCCGCTCGCCGCCGCTCGTCAGCATCGCGGAGGCGAGCATCGTGGCGGCGAGCACCGTGTAGATCGCGCCGGTCGCTCGTTCGCCACCGGTCAGCTGCAGCGATTCGGACGCGACCGTGCTGCCGCTCCACGCGGCAAACAGCATCAGCAGCGAGAGCGCCAGTGCGATCGAAGTGAGCACCGCCACCGTGATCGCGTGCCAGGGCTTGCGGCTCTTTCCGGGTCGAAGCAATAACAGCAGGGCAGTGCCGATAACGACCGCGATCAGTGCGGTGAGCAGCCCCATGTCGTTATAGGAACCGGCCGCGAGCGGCAGCCAGGGATTGGCGAGCAGCGGGTGGATCGGAATCCCGTCCGGCACGACCAAGGCGGCGAGGCGCAGGCCGCCGAGCGCCAACGGAAGCACGGCACACAGGCGAGCGATGGGCGTTGCGCCGACGACGTGGAGCGCCAGTGCCATGCCGGCGAAGGCGATTGCCCACGCGGCGTCGTATTGAATTCGATCCAACCCCGCGACCACGCGCGCCTGTTCCGGCGCGTGCCAGCTGACGATCATCAGGCCCGCGAAGACGGCAAGCCCGGTGCCGACCGCAAACAGCAACGCCGGAATCCAGGTATCCAGCCGGAAGGAGCGAGTGATCGGCATAGGGTCTTGCGCACGCCGCCAGGCGAACACGGAAAAACGGATGTTAGCTGATTGCGACGCGGTGAGACGGTCGAATACAACTGCGCGACCGATACAACGATCGAGCAGCTTATAGCGTTGAAACGAGGTGCGCGTCAAACGCACCGATAGCGGATGTGCGCGTTTGCCGCGTCATCTGTCACCGGCGATGTGGCGCGTCATGTCCCTCGAGGCCGCATTCGCGAAGGATATCCGGTACCAGAAAAAGCTTGAGCGCACGCTGCGGCGACGCTTCAGCGAGGGGCTTTGCCCGGACGCGGCGGACGTCGTCGCTGGTCCGAATCGGCGTCGGGCTCGCTGTCGGGCTCGGTTTCCGGGGCGTGCTCGTCGGGCTTCTCCTCCGGTTCCTCGACGGGCGGGTGCGGCCGGGGGGTGTGCGCTGCAGGGACGCTGCGCTCTACGTCCCCCGCTACATCGGTGTCTACCGGAGATTCGATACTGGTACGCCGGTTGCGGCTCGCGCCCGCGCTCGGCGACTCGCCGGCACTTTCGTCCTGCGGATGGGTCCGATGGGTGGGCATGGCATTGATCCATTCGTCCAGATCGTGGACTTGCGACGCTACTCGTGCAAGCGTCGTGCCAAGGGCTCGCGTCCCGCGTGCGTTGCAGCGCCGAGGAGATTGCGACGTTTCTACAAACGCTCTGTCGTTTATTGCAAGACGAATTGCAAGTCGTGCCGCCGCGCGAGTGCCCAATGCGTTCGCTGTCGAGTGAGAGCTAGGCTGGCACGGGGCTTGCGACGGACTGCGCGCAGGGCGTCGGGGAACATTGGGTTCGTTCAGCCCTCCCATGAACCGAGTTCGATACACCCGGCGCGCCTGCTCCACCCTTCAGTGGCGGCCTTGCGGCAATCGCGCGAGGTGCTGCGTGGCGAAGCGCCGTGCGATCCATCGGCGGCCTGGTGATGAAGGCGGCGACGCCACCCCATCCATCGGTCCGCAAGCTTCGGCAGACGCGACCATTCATTGTAGGACTTGATCCTACAATACTCCCCGTTACGCCTACAGAATTTACAGAGCAAGACCTATACCGGCTCCAACCCGCCTAGGGGAGTATTGGCCCGTCCAACGTCAATAACAACGGAGAGGGCCATGTTTGGAGAGCTTCAGAGCATCGCTAATCTTGCCAAGTATCCGGCCAACGCGCCGCCTGATACCAACGCGCCGCTTGACATTGTGCCCCGCGCAGCGAGCAGGATAGCTAGCGAAAAACCTCTCGAGCGTTTCGGTCTGCTGTTCGGCGCATGCCAACCGATGCGCGACCTCTTTCGCGGGCTCGATCGCCTGTCGCGTTCCACGGCGCCGGTGATGATTCTCGGTGAAAGCGGCTCCGGCAAGGAACTGGTCGCGACGACGCTGCACCATCTCTCCCCGCGCAAGGACCGCCCCTTCATCGCGGTCAATTGCGGCGCCATCCCGGAAAACCTGATCGAAAGCGAACTGTTCGGCCACGAGCGCGGAAGCTTTACCGGCGCCGCGAGGACGCACCGCGGTTGCTTCGAACGGGCCGACGGCGGGACGCTGTTTCTGGACGAAGTGACCGAGATGCCGGTGGAGATGCAAGTTCGACTGCTTCGCGTCCTCGAGACCGGACGGTTCACGCGCGTCGGCGGCGATCAGGAAATCGGCGCCGACGTCAGGGTGCTCGCGGCGAGCAATCGCGATCTGCGGCAGGCGGTAGCGTCGGGCAAGCTGCGCGAGGACCTGATGTACCGGCTGTGCGTCATTCCGGTCAACGTCCCGCCGCTGCGCGATCGCGGCGACGATGTTGTGCTGCTGGCGGAGATGTTCCTTGCCGAGCTCAACGAAGAGCAGGGCGAGCGGAAGACTCTCAGCGCGGAGGGCCGGCGAAGGATCGTCGAGCACACGTGGCCGGGCAATGTGCGCGAGCTGAAGAACGTCATCCATCGGGCCTTCGTCCTGTCCGACGAGGAAGTCCAGATCGACATAAGCACTTTTTCGGCACTGGGCGTCGACCGCGGCGAAGACAGCGGCACGGTCGCGACGATCGGATCCGCGCTAGGCGTGCCGCCAGTGTCCGACTCGTCGATGCTGCGCATCGCCGTCGGCATGTCGCTCGACGACGTCGAGAGAACATTGATCAGGGCGACGCTGCAGGCCGTCGGGGGTAGCAAGACCGAAGCCGCGCGCCTCCTGGGCATCAGCCTGAAGACGATGTACAACCGGCTGCATGCTTATGGCGACGGATGCATACGGCGCAAGCCGATGCCGTCGAACGGATACGATGCGCTGGCTGCGTGACCGCACGGCTGGCCGGGCGCAAGGTCCCGACCTATAATGGAGGAGAGCCGTGATGCGTGAAGGGGGGGAAACCATGACGCAAGGCGAACGTGCCGCCCTGCCGGGCCGCAAGACGCGCGTACTGATCGTTGACGATCACGCGCTGGTTCGCGCCGGATTCAAGCAGCTGCTCGATACCACGGACGACCTCGAGGCGGCAGGCGAAGCGGGAACTGCGGCCGCCGCCTTGAGCCTGGCGGCAACCGGCCGGTTCGACATCGTGTTGCTCGATATTTCGCTGCCCGATGCCAACGTCCTGGAAACCGTCAGCTCGCTTCGGCGCAAGCAACCCGAGCTGCCGATCCTCATTGTCAGCATGTATCCGGAGGAGCAGTACGCGGTCAATCTGCTGCGCGCAGGCGTCAGCGGTTTTTTCCCCAAGGCGGGGGAAGCCAAGGACATGCTGCAGGCGCTGCGAACGATCGCAAGCGGCAAGAAATACATCAGCGCCTCGCTGGCCGAAGCTCTCGCGATGGAGGCGGCGGGCGATGCCGCCGAACCGCTTCACCGGCAGTTGTCGAACCGCGAGTTCCAGATTTTCGTGCAGCTCGCCGCCGGCAAGACCGTCACCGACATTGCGGGAGAACTCTGTCTAAGCGTCAAGACCGTGAGCACCTATCGCACGCGCATTCTCGAGAAGATGAACTTCGCGCGCAATGCGGAGCTCACGGCGTATGCGCTTCGGCACAGTCTGATCAGTTGATGCGCGCGGCCCTCCTGGTGAAAACTGCGTTGCTGCGCGTCTTCGTGGTCGAGGATTCGGCGCTGATCCGCAGGCGGATCATCGACAACGTCCAGGCGATGGGCGGATTCGATGTCGTCGGCTTTGCCGAGTCCGAAGACGAAGCGATCGAGGCGATCAAGAAGCTCCACCCGGACGTCGTGGTCACCGACATCCGGCTGAAGGAAGGCAATGGTATCGCCGTCGTTCGCAACATTCGGGCCGACGACACGACGCCGCAGCCGAAAATATTCGTGCTGACGAACTTTGCCTATCCGGAATACCAGGTGCAATGCTCACTGGCCGGGGCCGACGCCTTTTTCGACAAGTCATCCGAGTACGACAGCTTCCTGACGCGTCTGCGTCAGATCATGTAAGCCGCGCGCTGACGCGCCGACGGCGCTTGCGCCTGCGGCACGGAACACAAAACTCCATCCGGCAGGCCGGCGACTGGCATGCGGTTTGCGTGATCGCGTCCAGGTAGGCGTGGCGGGCACATCGACCGCAGCTTTTCGTGTCGCGGTGCCTGCGTCCTAGTAACTCTTGCTCTAAGTCGAGCAGAAAGGATTGAAAATGTTGCATTACGCCATCGTGTTTTTTGTGATCGCGCTGATCGCTGCGCTGTTCGGCTTCGGCGGCATCGCCGCCGGCGCGGCCGAAATCGCCAAGGTCCTGTTTTTCATTTTCCTGGTTCTGTTCGTGGTTTCGCTCGTCGTCGGTCTGTTCCGTCGCGGGGGCAGTTAAGTGGTGCGCCACGCTGTCGCGAGCATGAATGGCGCGCGGACGCCGGTCCTGCTGGCGGCGATAGCCATTGCTGTCGGCATCGCCGCCTGCGATCGCTCTCCGGACAGGTCTGCAGCGGTGAAACCCGAGTTGACGCCGACGCCTCCGGCGATCGCACCTCCGCCGGCCAACCCGTCGCCGGTGATGCCGCCCAAGGCGGAAGCCGTGCTCGGACCGTCGGCACAGGCAACGGCGGCGCCGGGGGTGAGTTCCGCCGGCGATCAGCCCGCTGCAGATCAAACGGCGAAAGGCAGCGATCCAAAGGCAAAAGAGCCGATGAGCAAGGACGAAGAGTCGACCGCCATGCCCAAGCCCGGGCAAGCGAACGACCATTCGACGACGGCGACGGACGGAAAGCAGTGACATCTGGTGGCAGATGGCCGAAGACCATCCTTTTGACACGCCATTGCGTCCCGTCGCGGGCGTAGCCTTCCGGTCCCTTTCCACCCGCTCCGCCAGTGTTTTTCCACGGAGCAATGGCAACTTTTCCTGATTGAGGAGAATGCAATGGAACTCACCGGTAACAACAACGCGGTCGAGCGTACCGCAAGCCAGGCGCACCAGACTGTCGACGACCTCGCCCGAAGGGCCACCGACAAGGCGGGGCCGGCGATCGATCGCGTCGCCCGCGCAGCGCACCAGACCGTTGACAAGGTCGCGCAAGCGGCCCAACCAGCAGCGGAATGGATCGGCGACAGCGCCGAGCGCGTCAAGCAGACGCAGGATCAGATGGTCACCAGCGCCCGCGACTACATCCGTGAGCGGCCGCTGGTCACATTGGGCGTCGCATTGGCCGCCGGGTACCTGATCGGACGACTCGGGCGGTGAGCGAATCGGCGATCGCAACGCCGGAACCTGCCGGCGACTCGCCGTCGTCGCTTGCGGCGGCGATCGGGCAGCTTTTCGGCTCCGGCCGCGAGTTTGTCGCCGACGCGGCGGACCTGGTCGCGGCCGAGGCGCACGTCGCTCTGCAAATGATGACTGCGCTGGTCGTAACCGCCGTCTGCGGCGCAGTGCTGGGCGTTCTCGC
Organism: Betaproteobacteria bacterium; assembly: GCA_039933695.1. Lineage (GTDB taxonomy): Bacteria > Pseudomonadota > Gammaproteobacteria > Burkholderiales > Casimicrobiaceae > PALSA-1003. The sequence goes on from JBDTNP010000178.1 coordinate 5,673, forward strand.
GGCCGCCGGCATTCTGGCTGCGATCGCGATGGGAATGATCGAGCGCGGATTCTCCGGCGCCGCGGCCACCGGCGCAGTCGCGCTGGTCTGCGCCCTCGGCGCTGCCTGGTTTGTCGCGCGGTTGCGCTCGCTCGCCCGGCGCGCGTTGTTCGCGCGATCGAGGCAGCAGTTGCGCGGCGACGCGTGAGGAGCAGGACAACGTGCTGTTCGGCGTCGATGACAGCCAGGCGCTGCGAGCCGAGCAGAGGCTGCGTGACGACAAGCTGGCGCTTGCCGAAGCAAAGCGTGCGCTGGCCGAGCAATGCCGGCGAACACTGACCCGGCCATCGACGCTCGCCATATTGCTCGTCGTCGGGGGACTGCTCGGCGCACGGCCGCGGTGGGGCCGGGACTTCGTGCCGGACGATGCCCGGCAGACGAACCCGCAGCCGGTGCTGATCGACGAGACGCTGGCCGAGGAGCGTTTCGGCGACCCGGCGCG
>JBDTNP010000179.1:0-2192 GCA_039933695.1 Betaproteobacteria bacterium
GTCCCTTAAGCAGTCGTTCTCCGCCGGAAGCGTCGCAGTGCCATGCTATGATCGCCGCCAGCCAAATTCGGGAGGGGCGGCGCGAGCATGGCACAGCGTTCGGACGGCGACAGTTTCGCGCAGCGTTCGAGCCGGCTGCGGCATGCAGCGATCGTTGCGATCGCGGTGTGCGCGAGCGCTTTCGCGCCTGCTGCCCTCGCCGCGCCGGTCGACGACTTGCGCACAGCCGTCGAAGCCGGCGACTCCGCCGCCGCATATGCCCGCCATTGCGCAACGTCGATCGACGTCCCCGAGCGCACGCCGGAATTCGATCTGTGGTGCGGTGTCGCGGCCGTCGACATCGGCCGCTCCGGCGAAGGCGTCCTGGCACTCGAGCGCTATGTGCTGCAATTTCCCGACGACGCGCGCGCCCGCCTCGAGCTGGCGCGCGCTTATTTCTACGCCGGCGACGACGTCCGCTCGCGCGAAGAATTCGAAGCGGTGGCCCGAACCCGGCCACCACCCGAAGTCCAGGCCGGCATCGACCGCTATCTCGCGGCGCTGACCGATCGCGAGGCGCGCTATCGCGGCCGGCGCACGGCGTTCGTCGAGGTCGGCGGCGGCTACGACAGCAATGCCAATGCCGGCGTTGCGCAGGCCGACATCGGCTTGCCGGTGCTCGGTCCGGTCACCGTCGACGATTTCGGCGTCCGCAAAGGCTCGGCGTTCGGATGGCTGGCCGCAGGCGCCGAAATTCGCCATCCTCTGTCCGCCGGACTGACGGTCAACGCCAGCTTGTACGGCGGCGGCACGTTCTACGGATCGGCGTCGGAATTCAACCTGGCGAATTACGGCGCGGCGCTCGGTGCGAGCTACCGCGCTGATCGCAACGAATACTCGCTGGGCTACGCCCACGGCGAGATCGCGCTGGACGGATCGCGCTACCGCTGGACCGACGGCGTCGGCTTCGAATGGCGCCGGCAGATCTCGGAGCTGTCCTCGTTCGCGCTTGCCCCGCAGTACGCGCGCATCGGCTACGACGGCGACAATGCGGCCCGCAATGCCGACCTGAGCGCTTTGAGCGCCAGCTACCGGCAGGTGTGGCTGCGCCGCTGGCAGCCGGTGCTCAATGCGACGGTGTTCTACGGTGACGAGCACAATCGCGAGGGCCGCGGCGATCTCGGTCGCGGCATCCGCGGCGCGAGCGTCGACATCACTGTGTCGCCATCGGCTTTCTGGGCGCTGAACGCCGGCGTCGCCTACGCGCAAAGCGACTACGCCGCACCGATTCCGCTGCTCGACGTGACGCGGCGCGACCGCAACCTCGGCTTGAGCCTCGGTGCGATCTACCTCGTCAACCGCAATCTGAGCGTGCGCGGCGAGTACCGGTACGCGAAAAACACGTCGAATCTCGAGCTCTACGAATACACGCGCCACGTCGGCGCATTGAAAGTCCGCTATGAATTCAAATAGCACGGCCATACCGCTCCGACGCAAGATCGCGTGGCATTTCGGCTTGCTGCTTTGCTGCGCGCTTGCCGTCAACGGCGCGCGGGCGCAGACGGCGGGAAAGATCCTGCTGGCGGTCGGCGACGTCAGCGTCGTCCGCGGCGGCGAGCGTGCCCGTCTGGTCGCTGGGGCGATGGTCAGCGCGGGCGATAGCGTCGTCACCGGAACCGACAGTTATGCGCAGATCCGCTTCAGCGACGATGCGCTGGTCGCGCTCAAGCCCGAGACCGAGTTTCGCATCGAGCGCTTCAATTTCACCGGGCGGCAGGATGGCAGCGGGGCTGCGGTCTTCCGGCTGGTGCGCGGCGGATTCAGGACGTTGACCGGGCAGATCGGCAAACTGAACCACGACCAGTACCAGCTGCTGACGACGCAGGCAACGATAGGCATACGCGGCACGCATTATCAGGTCCAGATCTGCGCGGCCGGCCAATGCAAGAATCGCGGCGGCGACGCGGCTGCCGGCATGTACGGCGGAGCCTACGAAGGCGGCGTCGTCGTCGCCAACGGCTTCGGCAGCAGGGAGTTCGGCGCCGACGAATTTTTCTACGTGCCCGACGGGCAAGCGCCGCTGCGCTGGCTCGGGCCGCCGGACTTTCTGTCCGACAAGCTCGAGCGGCGCACGCGCGTCGCGCGCACCGCGCCGACCGAATTACGTTTCGCCAAGGTGCCCGAGACCGCACCGCCGCCGGCGCTGCCGCAGT
>JBDTNP010000180.1:0-1730 GCA_039933695.1 Betaproteobacteria bacterium
GTAGCGGTGGCCGATGATCGTCACCGTCGCCAGCGGCGCCTCGCTCGCAAGCTGTTGCAGCCCCTCGATTCGCGTCGCCATCGTTCGCAGCAGGCGCGCGTTGAGCTCGGGACAGGCGACGATCAGCTCGCGGAAATCTGCTGCGTCGAGCCGGCACACGCGCGACGGCTCGGCCGCCCGGATGCTTGCGATCGCCGGCGAGCCGAGCAGCAGCGGCACTTCGCCGCCATAGTCGCCAGGCCCGTACTCGGTGATGGCGCGCTCGACGCCGGCGATTGACTTGTAGACGATCAGGCGGCCGGAGAGCGCGATGAAAAATGCAGGCAGCTCACCTTCCTGGATCAGCCATTCGTTGGTGTGCAGCGAGACGTCTGCCGCGCGCCCTGCGATCGTGTCGAGCTCGTTGTCGGCAACGCCGGCCAGCAATGGCACGGCGCGCAGCATGTCGCCGGTGATCATCAGCGCATCATGACATGGTTTGCGACTCCGGTTGCCGTCGACGGAGTCAGTACGTTACCGGCAGCTGGTCGAAAAAAGCGCGATCGACGAAGCACCAGCCCCACGCTTCGCCGGGCTCGAACGACTGGATCATCGGATGCCCGGTTTCCTTGAAATGCCGGGTCGCATGCTTGTTCCTCGACTCGTCGCAGCATCCGACGTGGCCGCAGGTCAGGCACAGCCGCAGGTGCACCCAGTCGTCGCCGGTCTTCAGGCACTCCTCGCACCCGTTGCCGCTGGGCGTGACATCGCGGATCTGGGCGAAATGCGGGCAGGTGTCCATCGCGGCAGGCCTTTGCTTTCACAAATCGTCAATGCCGCATTCTATCAACTGGAGCTGACGAACGCCCTCAGGCGCACAGCTCGAGTCGCGCCTAGCAGCCCGAACGGACAGGCCGGACTAGGTCCGCTTGCCGAATACCTGCAACGCCAGCGGAATCGTGCTCAGCACGCCGATCAGGAACAGCGCCCAGCCCAGCGTCTTGCGTTTCTCGGCGCCGATCCGCTCGGCGACAAGCAGCCCTGCCCCGGCGCCGGCCATGCCGCGCGTTGCGGCGACTAGCGCCAGTTCGGGCAGTGTCAGGGTCGTGGTTCTCATCGGTAATTCCCTTGAGTCTTATCGTCCCCAGTTCGGCGCGCCTCCGTATGGATAGCGGTCGGCTATCCGGCGGCCCGACGATATGCTCCGATTCAAATCACCCGGCAGGTCCGGATAGTCTCCGGGCCCGAAAGTGCGGCAATCGCCCTCGAAGTTCGCGTCGCTGCAGAAGATCCAATAGCCGCTGAACACGCGCAACGACGCCGCGCGGTCGTTGAAGTGAGTGCGGTCGAGGTTACGCACGACATCGCGCTGCAGCTCGAACGACCGGCCCCGAAAGCCCTCGCCCTCGTACAGGACCGCCCGCGCAGGGCCGCCGTAGCCAGGGCCGGATCCGGGGCTTGCGACCGGGGGAGGCGGAGGCGCGTATTGCGCGATCTCGCGCGCCGACGAAATGCGGTTGTTCAAGTCTCCCTGAAGATTCGGATACTCGCCCGGTTGCAGGCGCACACATCGGCCGCTGAAGCGCGCATCGGTGCAGACTTCCCATACGCCGTCGCGCACGATGATCGATTCGGCGCGATCGTTGAACTGCGTTCGATCGAGGTCGGGCGTGGTTCCGCGCAAGGTCATGCGCCGGCCCTGGAATCCGGAGTTTTCGTAAAGAGTGATTTCACCGGCGAGCACCGCCGTC